>CAYSGK010000028.1:0-15862 GCA_964430395.1 uncultured Methylophaga sp. | reverse complement strand
AGGCTTAACTTTAATAGTATAAAAGGGATGATGAATGTATGGAACAATATCTGATTAAGCAACCCGAAGACTGGGTTGAAATGACTGAGATTAATGAGAAAGATTTTCAGATTAAGGAGGATTCACCATATTATTACTACCTTGTTGATTATCAAGAATTAGTAACAGATTCCAAGATATGTCGATATAAACGAACAATTGAACATATTAACGATGCATCAAGAATTGAAGACGCTTCGTTAATATTGACAGAATTACGAGAGGAAAACCATCAGATCATTTTCCACTCAATCGAAATTATTCGTGAAGGACAACGCTTTAATGCGTTAAATGAGAATATTATCTCACTTACTCAGCGTGAACGATCATTGGAAAATCATATTACCGATAATAAGCTTACAGTGAGTCTTTCAATAGATGATCTTAGAGTTGGCGATATTATTGACTATCAGGAAACAGAGATTATTTATGCGGCAGAACATCCATTTTTTGGCAAATATTATTATTCATTATTTTGGTTAAATTGGATGTGTCCTGTTCAAACGCAGAGGATTCGAATAGTAAATCAATCACAAAAAAATATTGTTATTCAACATGCAACGCTGGATTATGGAGCATGTCGTAGTCAAAATGTAGTCGTTGAATCCGGTGATAATATTCAAAAAGAGTATGATGATCTGACTGCTATGCCTATCGAAAATTCAGCACCTAACTGGCTCTGGGTAAACCATTTAATAGCAGCAACTGAGGAAAGTTGGCAGAATTTGTCTCATTATTTGTATCGCTATTATCAACAGCAAGCTGTACATGATGACGATATAGACGTTGAATCTTTGATCGAAATAAGTGGAAATACGGCAAAAGACATCATCAAAGCCGTTCGCTTTGTACAAAATGATATTCGCTACAAAGGTGAAAATCACGGTATTTTTTCTCATACACCTAAACAGCCAAAAGAGATAATGCAAAGGCGGTCTGGAGACTGTAAGGATAAATCTAATTTATTAGTTGCATTGTTAACTAAGTTAGGCGTTAAAGCAAGATTGGCATTAGTGAATACTGACTATGGTATAAAAGTTAAACAAATGCCCATTTCTCCTTTTCATTTTAATCATATGATTGTTTATGTGGAATTCCTAGGAAAAGAGTATTTTTTTGATCCCACAATAAAAAAACAAGCGGGTAATATTCATAATTGTACACAGCTAGATTATGGGTATAGCCTTATTTTAGAAGAAGGAGGTAAAGATCTTGTCAAGTTGCCCTATCATTTAAACAGAAAAATTTTTGCACTCAAACATGTATTTGATTTTTCAGAGCAAGTGCATACATTGACAATCCAGAGGCATTTTTTTGCACATCGTGCAGATAATACTCGTTATTATTTTGACTCAGTTGAAAAAACACGATTAACAAGAGATTATCTAAAATATGCTCGAGATGAGACAGATCTGGATCTTGAAATTGTGCAGGCAATACGTATTGTTGACGATAATTATGAAGAGAATACGTTGAGGACAGAGGAGATCTACCGTATTCAGAATATAGATAAAACCATAGAAAAAGGCGAGCAACTTCATCTGGCAACAACACTCTACCAAGAGTTACCTGAAGCAAATTCTTCTTCTCACCTTATTGGGATGGCCTTGGAAGGAGAAATATCACATGATATTGAGGTAGTGTATCCGACTCATCCGTCACAAGGTGGAGATGAGAAAGTGATTAAGAATAAGTGGTTTTATTATGCCGATTCTGTTTATACAAAGGGTAATACACTCTTCCTGTCTGCCTATATACAACCCAAGAAAAGGCTAGTAGCCGCTGATGAAGTAGATGAATACTCACAAGATTCCAAAGATGTTTGGAGTAGGAGTATGAATAATTTTTCTTATACATTAAGTGAGACAGATTCTGGGCCAGAACTGAGTCGGGAGCTGATTTCGGGTATTTTATTGGTTTTGGCGGTATTAGTGTTGGTTTTACGAAGAGTGCTGTAATGTACCATTTTATAGCCTAAAATCACGCCCAAGATAAACGCTTAATACCTGTTTATCTTCTAAAATAGATTCTGGTGAGCCTTTGGCAATAACTTCACCCTCATTGAAGATATAAGCGCGATCACAGACTTTTAATGTTTCACGAACATTATGATCGGTGATAAGTATACCTATTCCTCGTGTGGCGAGATCTTTAATAACGCCCTGTATATCGATTACAGAAAGAGGATCAACACCAGCAAAGGGTTCATCTAATAAGAGAAATTGGGGATCCATTGCGAGTGAACGGGCTATTTCAACACGGCGGCGTTCACCACCTGATAATGCCATGCCTAGTGAATCACGAATATGTTCAATATGGAAATCAGCTAATAATTGTTCTAGCAATGAGTGTTTCGCTTTGAGATCTAGCTCTTCTCGCATCTCTATAATGGCAAAAATATTATCGGCGACACTCAGTTTTCTAAAAACAGAGGCCTCTTGTGGTAGATAGCCGATACCTAATTGTGCACGTTTATGAATAGGCCTATGAGTCAGCTCATGTTGGTCAAGATAAATAGTGCCATGATCAGAAGGAATAAGTCCAACAATCATATAAAAACTAGTGGTCTTACCTGCACCATTAGGGCCAAGCAAGCCCACAATTTCACCACTATTGACTTCTAGTGAAATCGATTTCACAGCACGGCGATCACCAAAGCGTTTAGATAAGTCTTGAGCAGATAACAGAGCCAATGGTGATACCTTTTATTTTAACTGGATATAGTGACGGTTAACCCAGCCGATAGCAGGTTGGCCATTGATGGTGCCTCTGATTTGCACCCATTGTTTTTGTTCGGTGAGAACATATACCTCAGAACCAGAATATAACACACCTAATTTCTTATATTGTGTCCCTGGGCCTGTGCGAACATTAAGGTTTGTTGTGGTTATGGCTAATGGATAAGCGCTATCTTTTAGATCTGATTCAGTCTTTAAAGGCGTTGCTGTATCTACAGATTTTGGTTTTACTATTTTTGTTGAAGGTTTTTTAGAGTGGCCAGGTGGTTGGATAATAATATGAATACGCTCACCTTTTTTGGGTTGCTCAGTGTGATTTACTCGGCCTGAGGCATTAACAATATTTTTATCAATATCATATTCGATTCGTTCACCACTAAATTCATTGCCCTTTTGCCAAACATGGCCTTTGCCAATTAAATATATTTTTTGGATTTTTGCCAAGTATTCCATGGTGTATGCTTTTGCTCGGATCGGAGTTTCACCTTTTTTTTGAATTTGTTGATAAGTAGCCCGTTTTCCTTGAGCCACAACTTTGGTCAGTTGTTTGTTTTGATCATAATAAAAGGTGATAATGTCACCTTCGATGCGTAAGGTGCCTTGTGTGAGTATTGCTTTACCTTTGTATTGTGTAATACCTTGTTGGTCATCAAGTTGTGCATGATCGGCCTCAATTTCAATTGGTTGATCGCGATCACTCGGCAGAGCCCAGGCAGAAAAAGGCAATAAAACGAGGTAAATAAGTAGAAATTTACAGGCTAGTCGGAGCATTATAGTGTCCTTTTACGTGTGAATGCAGGTTGATCATCCTATCTTTGAGATCAGCATGTAAACCTACTGATTTGGTGTTGCCATAAGGTGATTTTATACTAACAAATAGATCGGTATAGGCTGTGTCGTGTGTGGTATCCAAGGTTAGTTTTTCGGTACGTAATTCAATTTCATTATTATTTTGGCGGGTAATGATAACATTCCCTGTTAACAAGATTTCCTCACCTTTACCTTGTGTCTGTCCTGTATCAGATGATATAAGCCAGTTATTTTTTTGATCATCAATTATCTCAGCAGTAGGAAAACGTATTTCTGTCCGATCGCCATCAGGGTAATGTAACATTTTTTCTCCTGAAATAACGCGTGAAGGGTTACCTAAGTCATTCATCACTGTGAGTGTAAAGTAAGTCATGGAATAGTCATTGGTCTGGGTTTGATTACCTTCTATTACAGTATTACTCTTGCCGGACAATAAGTAGACAGAAAGGATCGCCAAAACAGGAAGTAGGATTTTAGCAATGAGGGGGAATTTAGAGATGACGTTCAATTTGATCCTCTAGTGTACCTTGACCTTTCATTATTAATTCACAAACTTGACGAGCTGCACCTTTGCCACCTTTTTTGGGTGTTACCCAATGCGCATATTTTTTAACAATATCATCAGCATCATCAACAGCAATCGCAAGGCCAACACGCTTCATAATGGCAATATCGACCCAATCATCACCCACATAGGCACATTGTTCAGGTTTTAGTTTAAGTTGTTCTAACAGATCTTCAAAAGCGGGCAATTTTACTTGTTGTCCCTGATAAAGGTGAGCAACGCCTAAGCTAGCCATTCGATATTCAACAACTTTTGATGTTCGACCAGTAATAACACCTATTTCGACTCCAGTATATTGTAAGAGTTTCATGCCGTGGCCATCACGAGAATGAAATGCTTTATATTCCTCCCCGTCATCGCCAATGATAATGCTACCATCGGTAAGCACACCATCGACATCAAAAATAACGAGTTTTATATTTTTTGCTCGAGTGAGAATATCTTGCATTTAAAAGTTCCTTGTTAGACTACGCCTGCACGTAGTAAATCATGCATATTAATGGCACCAATCAATGAATTCTCATTATCAAGAATTAATACTGCATTTATTTTACATTGTTGCATGATTGCAAGCACTTCCGCAGCCAGCATATCGGGTTGTGCCGTTTTACACTCTGATGTCATATAAGCAACAATAGGCGTATTATGAATGTCAACCGTTTTAGCGAGTACGCGGCGCAAATCGCCATCAGTAAAAATTCCAATCATATTATTGTTATCATCAACGATTGCAGTCATGCCTAGTCCTTTTTTAGTCATTTCGATTAATGCATCGCTGATAAGTGCGTGACTGTTGACTTGAGGAATAGTATCGCCAGTATGCATAATATCACTGATACGGAGCAATAAACGTCGGCCGAGATTGCCGCCAGGATGAGAGAGGGCAAAATCTTCAGCAGTAAAACCGCGGGCTTCCAATAAGGCTATAGCAAGTGCATCGCCCATCACAAGTGCTGTGGTTGTGCTCGAAGTTGGAGCTAGGCCAAGCGGACAAGCCTCCTTGCTTACGCTAATATCGATATAGGTAGTGGCATTTTTTGCAAGTGTAGAGTGGGCTCGACCTGACATCACAATAAGAGCTACCCCCAAACGTTTAATGATAGGTAGAATAGTAAGTATTTCACTGGTCTCGCCAGAGTTAGATAAAGCCAATACGACATCTTTTTTTGTGATCATGCCTAAATCGCCATGGCTGGCTTCGGCAGGGTTTACATAAAATGCAGGGCTACCTGTGCTGGCGAGTGTTGAGGCTAGTTTTCCAGCAATATGCCCTGATTTTCCCATACCCATCACAACAATACGGCCTTTACATTGTAATAAATGCTGACATGCATCCACAAAAGCATCATTAATACGATTTCGTAAAGCGGATACAGCCTCAATCTCGGTGTTAATAACCGCAAGACCTAATGATTTTAATTGTTGTGATTCTTTATTAGTCACGTCGTTATCCCAGCAGTGCTTTGGTAGGCTAATAATACATTATAAGCAATATAACTCACTAACATTATTGAACCAGCAAAGCGCCCAATTCTACCGGCTTTTCCAATGCGGGCAAAGAAATACAACATCACAAATAAACCCATCATAACGGGATAGTCACGCTGTAAAATATTGGGATCTAAATGTGAAGGTTGAATAAGCCCAGGCATGGCTAAAACAGCAAGAATATTAAACATATTTGAACCGATAATATTACCTACCGCGATATCGTGTTGATTTTTTAATGCTGAAATAACGGATGCAGCAAGCTCAGGCAAACTAGTGCCAATAGCAACAATAGTTAGGCCAATAATAAGTTCACTTACACCTAAAAGAGTTGCCACAGCGGTGGCGCCCCAAACCAATGATTTTGAACCAATAAGCAATGCAATTAGACCCACGATAAAACTAATCACAGATTGAGATATTGTCATTCTAGCATCAGAAAATTCTTCTTTAAATTCCTGTTCTAAAGGATCATCTTTATTGCTTTTGACGGCGAGATACGCCATGCCAAATAAAGTGAGAACAAATCCGGAGAAAAGAATAAGTCCATCTAGATAACCTAAGTATTGATCCCACATTAATAAAAGAGCAAGTCCCATAATAAAGGCGAGCAAGGGAAATTCACGATTTAGTGTGTCAGAGTGTACTGCGAGAGGCGATATTAGAATAGTTATACCTAAGACCAAACCAATATTGGCAATATTGGAGCCGAGCGCATTACCAATGCCTAAAGCAGGTGCACCATCAAAAGAGGCTAATGCAGCTACTAACATTTCTGGGGCAGAGGTGCCAAATCCTACAATTGTTAAACCAACAATGAGAGGAGATATACCAAAATTAGTAGCAATATTGGCAGCACCATCAACAAAGCGATCTGCTCCCCAAATAAGTATGGCAAAGCCAGCAACAATAGCAACAATGAATAATGCGGTGGTCATGAAGATAATGTGTTCTTGAAAATAAAAAGCCAGGGGCTTACCTGGCTCTATATTATAGGGTGTAGGGAGTGACTTGTCCCGACGAAATCATTATTCGTCAGAAAACACGTCAAAATCATCATCTTCCTCTGGTGGATTGCCATCATAAACCAAATTTTGGCGGCGTTGTAGATAGGCATCGCGCACAAATGCATATTCATCAAGTGCTGCTTGATCTAATACTTTTTCAGCATGTAATAAATTTGCACGACTATCGACAATACGGGTTGCAGCAACTTGATTACGTGTAGGCACATGATCGATATACGGAACAGGATCAGTATAAACATCAGCAACTAGCCCGACAGAATCACGCATAGTTCGAGGACCAAAGAAAGGTAATACAACATAGGCCCCAGAGTTTACACCCCACGCCCCAAGTGTTTGCCCAAAATCTTCATTGTGTTTTTGATGGCCAGCATAGCCAGCGACATCAAATACGCCTGCAAAACCAACTGTGCTGTTTAACAAGAAACGACCAGTGTCATCAGCAGCTTGACTAAACTTAAATTGTAATAAATCATTTAAGATAACGGTAATTTCATTTAAATTACTGAAAAAATTACTTACGCCTTGGCTAATGGGGTCGGGCGTTACAGCATCGTATACTTTAGCGATAGGTTTTATTACGGCACGATCTGCTAAATCATTGAAGGAGTACATTGCACGGTTGTATCCTTCCAATGGGTCGCCTGATTGTGATGTCGTGGCGCAGCCATTCAAAAGTAAGGCTGCAATGATAAGAAAAGTAATTTTTGACATTTTATTCAAACTCTTAAAATTATTAGCGAAATAATTGCATATGGTCACGGGTATATTAACAAGTTTATGTTGTAAAAAACACCCAAGTTTAGGGGGGTAGTTGTTTATATACAACAAAGTATCTATCTTCCTTGTTTTTGAGGGTATTTACTGAGATTCATTTCACAATAAATTTTATTTAAAAGTGCAGGTTTTTATCGCATGCACAGATTGATTTCTCTTGGGTATACCCAAGAGAAATCTTTTACTCCTACGTCATTTACCCTGCGGTTACTTTGTTTCGGTAGTTTTTAGCCGGAATCTGAGTAATAGTAAGACTCCCGCTTAAAACATACGGGAGTGACGGGTAGGTAAAAATCTGCAAACTGAATGATAACGGGTATATACCCGTAATCAATCAAGATGCAGATTTTTAGCACCCATACTGAATGCGCTATCTACGTTATAATAGTAAGCAATAGAGCGACTATTACATTACTATTATGCCTTGCTAGCCCATCCATTATAGGCACCAAAAAACCGCAACTTGAATGATCACGGGTATACTCATACTAGTTAATAAATTAAACAGTGAAGAGATATGACAAATCCATTATTAAGAAAAAATAGATTACCCTCTTTTTCAGAGATAAAACCTGAATATATTGAGCCAGCATTAGACTATGTTTTAGACAATGCAAAAAAAACTGTCGATGAATTGCTTAGTGATTTACAACATGTCACATGGAAGAATTTAGTCTTACCAATGGAAGCGTTAGATGCCTCGATAGACCATGTTTGGTCGCCGGTTAGCCATCTTAATTCTGTGATGAATTCTGATGAATTACGAGATGCTTATAATGCTTGCCTACCCAAGTTAAGCCAATTTGGTACTGAATTGGGCCAAAATGAAGATTTATATAAGGCCTACAAATCAATTGCCGAAGGATCAGAATACCAATATCTAGATCATGCTCAACAAAAAGTAATTGATAATGCCATCCGTGATTTTCGATTGTCAGGTGTAGAGCTATCTAAGCACGATCGTGATAAGTTTAAAGCTATCTCGCAAGCATTAACAGAATTAACAGCTAAGTTTGAACAAAACTTGATGGATGCCACGCATGCATGGAAAAAACATATTACTGATGAATCATTACTTGCTGGTCTGCCTGAGTCAACAAAAGAAATGGCCGCGCAATTTGCCAAACGTGATGATCTTGAAGGTTGGTTGTTTACGCTAGATTTCCCATCTTATATGCCCGTCATGTCATATGCTAACGATCGTGATTTTCGTGAAGAAATGTACACCGCTTTTGCGACTAAAGCATCTGATCAAGGGCCTAATGCGGGTCAGTGGGATAATACGGAGGTGATGAAAGAAATCCTGAAATTGCGTCATGAGCTAGCTAATTTAATTGGCTTTGCTAACCATGCTGAGCGTTCACTCGCTACTAAAATGGCAAAATCACCGCAACAAGTTTTAGATTTTTTGACTGATTTGGCGGCACGTTCTACACCCATTGCAGAAAAAGAAATTGAAGAGCTCACTGCCTTTGCCAATGAAACATCAGGTATGACTAAACTAGAAGCATGGGATGTCACTTATTTTGCCGAAAAATTACGGCAACAGCGATATTCTATTTCGCAAGAACAGTTAAAACCGTATTTCCCTGAAGATAAAGTGGTCGCAGGCTTGTTTGCTGTGGTCAATAAACTTTATGGTTTAGAGATTAAAGAACGAAATGATATTGATGTGTGGCATAAAGATGTCCGCTTCTTTGATATTTTTGATGGTGAAGGCGAGCTTCGCGGTCAATTTTATTTAGATTTATACGCACGTAATCATAAACGTGGTGGCGCATGGATGGACGAGTGTTTGGTGAGAAGACAAACAGAGCAAGGTATTGAAACACCCGTCGCCTTTTTAACCTGTAATTTTTCAGAACCAGTAGGTGATAAACCTGCCTTGTTTACTCACGATGAAGTGACCACTTTATTCCATGAGTTTGGACACGGTTTGCACCATATGTTGACAAAAATTTATCATGCCGGTGTATCAGGTATTAATGGTGTAGCATGGGATGCCGTTGAACTGCCAAGCCAATTTATGGAAAATTGGGCATGGGAACGTGAAGCCTTAGATCTGATATCGGGCCATTTTGAAACAGGTGATGTCTTACCACAAGATTTGTTTGATAAGATGATTGCAGCCCGTAACTTTCAATCAGCAATGATTATGGTTAGACAACTTGAATTTTCTATTTTTGATTTCCGATTGCATCTTGAATATGACCCTGCCCAAGCAAATCAGGTTGAGAAAATACTAGCTGAAGTACGAGAGCAGGTTGCTGTAGTCAAACCACCAGAATTTAATCGTTTTGCACACAGTTTTTCTCATATTTTTGCAGGTGGTTATGCTGCCGGATACTATAGTTATAAATGGGCCGAAGTTTTATCTGCCGATGCCTTTTCTAAATTTGAAGAAAAAGGTATCTTTGATCGAAAAACAGGGCTAGAATTCTTACAAGCAATATTAGAGCAAGGTGGCTCAAAAGAACCAATGGAGCTATTTGTTGAGTTTCGAGGACGAGAACCTAAAATCGATGCACTACTAAGGCATTCGGGAATCGTTTAAGATTCAACTATACCTGCAAATTCAATAAACACGGGCATAGGGGAGGGAAAATGGCTTTAGCTAAACCTAGGCTACGCATAGTCTTTTTTTTGGCATTTTCTATAACGGCTATTGTCCCTGTTTTAATGCTTGGCTGGTGGGTGATTGATTCGGCTCGCTCGAATGAGTATATGGCCGTTAAAGAAAAACATCTGCTGGTAGCAAAAAATATTACGCTTGCTCTATCTCGATATTCTCATGATGTTAAGTCGGTTCTAGAATTAGCAGCCTCTACAACATTCGATGCTAATAATAAACCACTCAATGATTTGCTTTATTCCCAAAATATAACAAGTATTCGAGTTTTTGATAAAAAGGCTTATCAAAAACATAGTCTAAATACAGAGAATGGTACCGAGGTATTACTGCTTACAGCAGCACAGCTTGATGCCGTAAACAACGTATCGAAGACACAAAAAACCATTTTTCTGCCGGTGCAATTAAGTGGCAATAACAAACCCTGTATTCTTGTTGTTACACCACTGCTTGTTGGTGATGGCTATCTTGTAGCGGAACTTAAACCAAAATATATATCGCAACTACAAAACAAAATTAAATTCGGCAAACTAGGCCATGCGGCGATAGTTGATCAGCTTGGAAACATTATTGCTCATCCAAATCAAAACTGGGTGTCGCAGGTTAAAAACATATCAAAAATATCGATTGTTCAACGAATGATGAATAAAGAAACGGGTGTCGATTTATTCTACTCTCCAGCAAAAAAAGCTAATATGATCGCAGGTTTTTCAATAGTAGATGAAACAGGATGGGGGGTTATGATTCCCCAGCCAATAGCAGAGCTTGAGGAACATATTTCAATAATTAAGATGGTGGCGATAAATATCAGTCTGCTAGGCATAGCATTTTCGATGTTACTTAGCTGGTTTCTTGCAGGTAAATTAACGCAGCCAACACGTCAAATTGCGTTAATGGCGCAAAAATTAATAACAAGTGAACATATTATAGAGTCATCAGTGATACCCACTTATACAAAAGAACAGCACGAGTTGAGTGATGCTTTTAGTCGTATGACACATAGTTTAAATAGGAAAAATAAAGAGTTGTTGTATGCTGCACGGCATGATGCGTTAACAGGTTTAGCAAATCGTCATTTATTACGATCATATCTGAGTGAACGAATAGAAAAGCAAGAAAAATTCTACCTGATTTTGCTGGATTTAAATGATTTTAAAGATATTAATGATCATTGGAGTCATGCTCATGGCGATGAATTACTAAAAGCGGTTGCTGAGCGTTTAGTGAACGTGGTAGATGAACAAGGTTTAGTATCACGAATTGGTGGAGATGAGTTTGCAATCGTTTTCTATACATTAGCATCACAAAAAGAAGTTGAAGATTGTGTGGGCTTATTGATAGCTGAATGCCACTTAAAATACCCTATTCTGAAAGAAATTCTACGAATAAAGTGTAGCTTTGGATTGGCATGTTATCCGAAAGATGCAGACAATATGCCCGATCTAATGCAATGTGCAGATCTTGCAATGTATGCGGCAAAGCGGCAATTAGATACAAATTATTTGTGGTATACCGACAAGATGAGAGTTATGTTAAATGAGCGTATTGAGCTTACTCAAGCACTTCGTGAAGCAATCAAGCAGCAGCAATTTATTGTTCACTATCAGCCTAAAGTTCATTCGCATAGTTTTCAGATTAAAGGATTAGAGGCGCTTGTGCGTTGGGAGCACCCTCAAAAAGGGCTAGTATACCCGGAAGTCTTTATTCCGTTGGCTGAAAAAACAGGGCTTATAGGCTCGTTGGGCAAATTAATTTTTGACTTGGTTTGTCAAGATTTAGCCAATTGGAAACAGCAATCAATGCCTACGAGTACTGTTTCTGTTAACCTGTCAACTCGCCAGTTTGATGATGAACAGCTAGCCACTAATTTTAAAAAAATGATGGGCAAATATTCGCTGTCAGCAAAAGAAATTGAATTTGAAATTACAGAATCCGTTTTTGTTAAAAACACAAAGAAAACAAATACAATTCTCACTCAGCTAGGTGTATTAGGTTGTGATATATCTGTTGATGATTTTGGAACGGGAGAATCGTCTTTAGCAAGATTAAAAGACTTTAATGTGGACATTATTAAACTGGATAAATCCTTTGTTGATGATATTACGGTTAATGAAAAAGCGCTGGCTATAATGACAAGCATCCTAAATATGGCACAAGTCTTGGGTTTGCGTGTGGTGATTGAAGGCGTGGAAACGACCCTACAACTAGAAGCTATTCAGAAAGTAAGTAGTGCTGCAGTAATTCAAGGATTTATATTTAGTCGGGGTGTTGAGGCATCACGTGTGGTGAAATTAATTAATGAGGGAGTGATTGCGCCAACAAAATAGAAATAAATCACTATTTAAATTGGACTTGTGAGAAAATAGCACGTTCAATAATCAGGTTAAGATAGCGCTACTTTTGCAATGAAATATACCGATCTTAGACATTTTATGGAACACCTGGAACAACTTGGTGAACTTAAACGTATCAGTGTGGAAGTTGATCCTGTTTTAGAAATGACCGAGATCAGTGACCGGGTTTTGCGTGCTGGCGGCCCAGCATTATTGTTTGAAAATCCGAAAGGGTGTGATATTCCTGTTTTGACCAACCTTTTTGGTACCGCTCATCGAGTAGCACTGGGTATGGGGGAAGAGTCTGTTAGAGCATTGCGTGAAGTGGGACAATTACTAGCGTATTTAAAAGAGCCAGAACCTCCCAAAGGTATGAAAGATGCTTGGCAGAAAATGCCTATATTCAAACAAGTGCTTAATATGGCACCGAAAGTGGTCAAATCAGCCGCCTGTCAGCAACAAATTGTTGAAGGCGATGCTGTTGATTTAGGTCAATACCCGATCCAACATTGTTGGCCAGAAGATGTCGCACCACTTATAACATGGGGATTAGTTGTTACTAAAGGACCCTACAAGCCACGACAAAATATGGGTATTTATCGTCAGCAAGTGATTGGTAAAAACCGCGTAATTATGCGTTGGTTATCACAACGCGGTGGCGCATTAGATTTTAAAGAGTGGCAAGCAGAGCATCCCAGTGAACCGTTTCCTATTAGTGTAGTGTTAGGTTGTGATCCGGCTACTATTTTAGCAGCGGTCACACCGATCCCCGATACTTTGTCAGAATATGCTTTTGCAGGTTTATTACGAGGCTCAAAAACAGAGTTAGTAAAATGCATAGGCAATGATTTGCAAGTGCCAGCCAGTGCCGAGATTGTATTAGAAGGCTTTATTTACCCAGATGATATGGCACAAGAGGGGCCTTATGGCGATCACACTGGTTATTATAATGAAGTTGAACAGTTTCCTGTATTCACTATTGAGCGTATTACGCAACGAAAAACCCCCATTTATCACAGTACCTATACAGGTCGCCCACCTGATGAACCCGCTATTTTAGGTGTAGCATTAAACGAGGTCTTTGTACCGATTTTACAAAAACAATTCCCCGAAATTGTAGATTTTTACTTGCCACCAGAAGGCTGTTCATATCGCATGGCAGTGGTCAGTATGAAAAAACAATATCCCGGTCATGCCAAGCGGGTGATGATGGGGATCTGGTCATTTTTACGCCAGTTTATGTACACTAAATTTATTATAGTGGTTGATGATGATGTCAATGTACGGGATTGGAATGATGTGATTTGGGCGATTACTACACGAATGGATCCATCACGTGATACTACTTTAATCGACAATACACCGATAGATTATCTTGACTTTGCTTCTCCTGTTTCAGGATTAGGTTCAAAAATGGGAATGGATGCCACCAATAAATTACCGGGTGAAACTGAACGGGAATGGGGTCGGCCGATTGAACGTGATCCTGATATGCTTATCCGTGTTGATGAACTATGGAACTCGTTGGACTTAGGATTAGAAAAATAATAGTAGAACTAGATAACTATTTACCTGTAATCAATCTGTAGCTTTTAGCCGGAATCTAGGTATAAGCAAGGCTCCCACTAAAAACATGCGGGAGTGACGGGTGAATAAAAACCTAAAAATTCATTAACCATGGGTATATATGAAAATAGTAAATAAAATCATTCCTAGCTGGCTACAACATTATCAGCATAAAAATTTAAGCCATGATCTGCTAGCAGGTATTATATTCACTATTCTGGTGATACCGCAAAGCTTAGCTTATGCCCTATTGGCAGGTTTGCCACCGCATTTTGGTTTGTATATCAGTATATTCCCTGTTTTAGCCTATATATTGTTTGGTAGTAGTATGGTGCAGGCAGTGGGGCCTGTCGCTATAACGGCTATTATGACGTATAGCGTTTTAAGCCCTATGGCGGCACCCGGTTCATCGGAATACATTATGCTATCAGCCAGTCTTGCACTGTTTTCAGGCATAATATTATTACTTTTTGGTTGGTTTCGTTTAGGGTTTTTATCACAATTATTGAGCCGTCCTGTGATGAGTGGTTTTATTTCCGGATCGGCTGTTCTTATTATCATCAGTCAACTTAAATCACTGCTCGGAATTTCTTATCCAGGTGAAGAAATTAGGGCTCTTTTTGATTCCTTAATACAACAGCTCCCTCACAATAATCATATGACGATGATGATGGGGCTTATATCATTTTTGTTGCTCATACTTTCTCGACGATATCTGGCTCCACTACTAACTCGTGTTGGGGTAAGCCATAACCGGGCAACATTTATTGCACGATTAGTACCGTTAGTGATTGTTTTCTTGGCAACCGTGTTAGTGGTGTATTTTAACCTTGATACTACTGCAGATGTGGTCGTAGTTGGGCATATAACGGAAGGTCTACCAGGCTTTGAATTCTTTTTACCCGGATATGATAGCGTTAAAACACTTGCCGTGCCCGCCGTGCTGATGGCATTGATTGGTATGGTGCAGGGTATATCAATCGCTGAATCTCTGGCAATTAAGCGGCAGGAACGAATCAATCCTAATGCTGAACTAGTCGGTCTGGGGGCGTCAAATGTTGTGGCTGCATTTTATGGTGGAATGCCCGTGGGTGGAGGTGTATCGCGTTCAGCTGTTAATGTGGCATCGGGAGCACAGACGCCTTTAGCAGGTATTGTCTCCGCATTTATTATGATGGCAATTGTAGCGGGAGCATCGCATTGGCTCGCTCGCCTACCACTGACGGTTCTTGCTGCCAATATTATGGTTGCCGCTATCAGCATGGTGGATTTTAAATCATTTAAACATGCTTGGGCATACGATAAAGCGGATGCACTCGCTCTGTTAGGTACAGCGTGTGGTGTAATTCTATTAGGTCTGGAAGGCGGAATTGTATTAGGTGTCAGCTTATCACTTGCCACCTTGCTGTATCGTGCTAGTATTCCACATATTGCAGTAATTGGGCGTATTGCGGGAACAGAACATTTTCGAAATATAGCTCGGCATCAAGTTGAAACCATTCCAGGCGTACTATTTCTACGCATTGATGAAAGCTTGTTTTTTGGTAATCTAAATGCCGTTGAAGAACGGATCAGTAATGAATTATCAAAAGTGAAAAAGATTACCGATCTTGTTTTGGTGATGAATGCAGTTAATATGGTCGACACAACCGCAATGGAGGTGCTTACTGAACTTAACCGCGATTTATCAGAACAAGGGGTTAAATTACATTTATCTGAAATAAAGGGGCCAGTGCATGATCGCTTGATACATTCACCATTATTGGAGTCGCTATCAGGTGAGATTTTTTTCACAACTAATACAGCATTTGAGGGACTTTGCCAAAAGTTACAAGATAGGGCGTGAAATTAAATTGTCACGGGTATAACTTTGGAATGAGAAATAATAAATA
>CAYSGK010000027.1:0-16059 GCA_964430395.1 uncultured Methylophaga sp. | reverse complement strand
CTCTGACACTTGTGCTAATCTCTGAAATCTACAGATTGAATGGTCACGGGTATATTTGCTACTTAAGTTATGAGATTGGCGGATGATAAATTATTTGTACTACTGTACCAGAAGGGTCATAGCAATAAAAACTACGGGCACCATCTCGGTGTGTGCGAGGAGGTTGGCGAATGGTAATATTGTGATGCTGCAAAAACTCAAACCATTGATCTACTTCATCGGCCGTTTTGATAATAAATCCGATATGATCAAGTTTTTGTGGCCCGCTGGTATCAAAATCTTTACTAGCTCGGTGTAAAGCTAAATTATCATTGCCTGAGCTAAGGTAGACATTATCTGGATCGGGTCGCCATTCGACGTGCATGCCTAATAATTTGACATAAAAAGATTCGCAGGCTTCGAGATCGCTAACAAATAGGGCGATATGTCGCATACCACTGGTTGAAGGCGGGCGCTTCATAGATGTTCTCCAAATACGTGATGGCAACATTTTTGCCATATTTCTTCACCAAATTGACGTTGTATCACTAACGGCAAGGCAATTGAGCCAGAAGCTAATAAGCGATCATGAAATTGTTTTAGCTCTACATTATTTGCAGGATTCACAATGTCTCGTAAAGCATTAATAAGTGCCCAACCTACCGCATAACTCATGGGTACAGTTGGTGATTGACTGTACCAGTTTAATTCGCCGATAGCTTGTTCTTTACTAAAACCCAGTGTATCAACCATTTTTTGCGCGGCTTCCTCTAAACTTAATCCTTGTGTGTGAATTTCGACATCAATAATAATGCGGAGAGCTCGCCACAAACGATCACGAAGCATAATGATATGTTGGCCTGGGTAACGATTAAAACCTTGCTCAAGCATCATCTGCTCGCAGTATAATGCCCATCCTTCATAAAGGGTTGCACTTGGGTTTAGGCGGTGGAGAAGGGCACTACCTTCTGCAGATTGATTGGCCGTTACAAATTGTAGATGATGTCCTGGCCACGCTTCATGTACGCTGGTTTGGCTAATGGCGGATTTGTTATGTTCTTTGAGTTCCTCATTATTTGATGTCGGGGTGACATAGTAATAAGCCGTTTGGCTGAGATCAGCCACACTGGGATCTAAATAGGCCGCAAAAGGTATCTGGTGCTGTAAAAACTTAGGTGTGCTGACAACGTGCAATGTTTGCTGAATGGGCAAACTAACTAAATCGTGTTCGATTAAAAAAGTTTCGGCTGCCTTCATTTCTTGTTGATAATGAAATAATAATGAATCAGCAGAAGGGTGCTGTTGCTGTATTTCATCTAGGCTAAGCGAGCTTTCTGCCAGTGCAACGTTGAGTTGTTGTTGGCTTGAATCAAATAATTTTTGCCCAAAAGCTAATAAACTATGTGCATTAATGGGTAAAAAATGCTGTTTATGTAATAGGCGTTCAAAATGTTCACGGCCGCAAGTGAAGTTGCCCTCACACTGTGGTCTGAGTCGACGCAGTGTTTGGGCAAAGCGTTCTAATGATTTAGCGGCATCTGCCGTTGCTTGCTCGATACGATCATTTTGTTGGAATGCATCATCTACCATTGGATGCAAATGTAGATGATGACAATAATCAATACCCGCTTCCGTTTCGGCAAGCGCCATATCTAACCATACTCTGGGAATAATCTCTGGTACAGCCGTTAAATAATTTTTTGCTTCACGTAAATGATTTGGAATAGCCGCTAAACGCGCTTGTAGTGATTTTTTAAAGTGGCCTACAGGTCTTATCGTAAGTTGATGTAAAGCGCTAATAGGCAAAAATTGCGTGGGATCACGATGTCGCCAATCATGCTCCATTAACTGGTGATGTTCAATTATTGAGCGGCCTTGTAAAATTTTATAGCGAGCTTTGCGTGCAGGATCAAGTTGTGTTGGCTCTAGTTCATCTAATGCGGCAAGACATTTTTCATTTAATACAATTTGAATGCCTGTCGTTTCATCATCAAACGGTGCCAGCTTATCAGAATAGTCATCAATACCTGCTTCTAATGCCGCTTCGGGATTAAATCGACACCATGCAGTTAAGTAACTTTTCTCAATTTGATCGAATGTATATTGTATTGTATTTAATTCACTACTCGACATCAATGATCTCATAATCGTGGGTAATGTTAGCAGTTTCACCTAACATAATTGATGCGGAACAATATTTCTCAGTTGAAAGTTCTATAGCGCGTTTTACTTGTGACTCTTTGATATTTTTGCCGCTTATTTTGTAATGAACGCGAATTTTGGTGAATACTTTAGGGATATCTTTACTGCGCTCACTTTCTATTTCAACTACACAATCATGGATATTTTGGCGTGCTTTAGTTAGCATTTGTATCATGTCAAACGAGGTGCAACCACCCATTCCAAGTAGAAGCATTTCCATCGGTCTGATGCCGGTATCATGGCCGCCGAGTTCTTTCGGGCCATCCATAACCACAGTATGGCCTGATCCCGATTCACCTAGAAACGTTAAATCTTCGACCCACTTCACTTTTGCTTTCATACCTAACAGATCCTTAATTAAAAAAATGTGAACAAATTTGTCAATTTATGTATTATAACTGAAACGATCAATTATTAAGCATAGGATTCATGATGGACTATTTGAAACATAAAGCAATTGAAGAAGATCTAGCTGATTTTTTTCACCACTGCCATAGTAAACAGTATCCAGCAAAATCAATTATTGTTCGACCTGGTGATGAGGCTGATACACTTTATTATATTCGTGAAGGTTCGGTCTCTATTAGCATGGAAAATGAGGAGGGCGATGAACTTATTATTGCCTATATGAACCAAGGTGACTTTTTAGGTGAAATAGGTTTATTTTCTGATATTGCAGACCGTGCAGTAACGATTAAAGCAAGAACAGCATGTAAGACTGAAGAAATAACATACCAGCAAATAAAATCCCTATCTAGTACTGAGCTTGCAAAATGTTACCCGAAATTATTAGAGCTTTTGGCTGAGCATATGGCTAAACGCTTACTATCAGTAACACGTAAAGCAAGCGATCTTGCTTTTCTCGATGTTACAGGTCGTGTTGAATCCGCGATGCGAGAATTAGCTACGCAACCTGAAGCAATGTCACATCCAGAAGGCATACAAATTAAAGCAACCCGACAAGAAATTAGCCGTATGGTGGGCTGCTCTAGAGAAATGTCAGGGCGTGTTCTTCGTGTTTTGCAAGATCGCGGTTTAGTCTGGGCTCGCGGTAAAACGATGATAATTTATGATGAAGAGCATCGTAAACCAAGTGTGATTTAGCTTGCTATTTCGAATCGCGTTAAGACGAAGAGAAAATTTGACTTAATTGTTTACCAGGGCTTTTTGCCCGCATAAATGCTTCACCTATCAGAAAACCATTCACATTATGCTCACGCATAAGCGCAACATGTTCGGCGGTGTGAATACCGCTTTCTGTAATCACGGTATGATTTTCAGGTATACGAGCAAGTAGGTCGAGGGTTGTATCAAGGCTGGTTTCAAATGTACTTAGGTTACGGTTATTGATACCTATAAGTGGCAAGTTAAGCAATAGGGCACGCTCAAGTTCTTCGCCATTATGTACTTCAACCAGAACATCCATATCGAGTTGCATGGCAACATCTGTTAACTCACTAAGTTGATCATCACTTAATGCGGAAACAATCAAGAGAATGCAATCTGCTGCGATAGCGCGCGCTTCAAATACTTGATAGGGATCAATGATGAAATCTTTGCGGATCACGGGTAATGAGCAGGCAGCGCGCGCTTGTTTTAAATATTGTTCATCACCTTGAAAGAAGTCTTTATCCGTAAGTACAGATAAACATGCTGCACCATATTGTGCATAATCTTTAGCGATGTCAGTGGGGATAAAGTTTTCTCGAAGAAGACCCTTGCTGGGTGATGCCTTTTTAATTTCGGCAATGATCGCTGGCAGCCCTGAATTTATTTTAGTTTCAATCGCTGTAACAAAGCCACGAGGTGTATCAGCGGCCTCGGCTAACTCAGTTATTTTTTGGAGTGATACTTTGGCACTACGCTCAGCAATTTCTTCGGTTTTACGTTTGAGTATTTTTTTTAAGATATCAGGAGTATCAGACATATTTTTTCTTCATTTAATATAGTTTGTTTTTGAATTACTTAGCGCAACTAAGGCATCTAGTTTTTTCTGAGCATCACCATTGTCAATATGGGTTTGAGCAAGCTTAACGCCATCTGCTAAGGTATTAGCAAGATCAGCAACGTATATCGCTGCACCTGCATTTAATACGACAATATCTCGCGCTGCACCAGATTCACCTGCAAATACGGCATTGATAATTTGTAAGCTTTCTTGCGCATTATTGACGTTAAATTGGGCAATATTACTTCGGGCTAGATTGAAGTCTTCGGGCTGGACGGTATACGTTGTCACTTCACCATCTTTTAGTTCTGCTACCGTAGTTGTTGAACCAATGCTAATTTCATCTAAACCATCTTCGGCATGAACGACAAGCACATGCTTGCCACCTAATTCTTTTAATACATGAGCCATAGGTTCAACCCATTTTTTATCAAATACGCCTAGCACTTGTCGCTCAGCTCTTGCAGGATTGGTTAACGGGCCTAATAAGTTGAAAATGGTGCGTACAGCCATTTCACGCCGTGGGCCGATAGCATGCTTCATCGCGCCATGATGTTTTTGGGCAAACATAAAGCCAATGCCGATGTTTTCAATACAGTGTTGTACTTGTTCCGGCGTGATATCTAAATTGACACCGGCCGCCTCTAATACATCTGCACTGCCAGAATTGCTACTTATGGAACGATTACCGTGTTTAGCGACGGTGGCACCGGCAGCAGCGACGACAAATGCACTAGCAGTGGAGACATTAAATGTTTTGGCATCACCGCTGCCACCTGTTCCACAGGTATCAACAATGTGATCGCCTGAAAGAGTTACAGCGCTTGCAAGGCTACGCATAACATTAGCGGCGGCAGCAATTTCTATAACTGTTTCGCCTTTCATTTGCAAACCAACCAAAAAGCCGCCGATTTGGGCGGGTGTGGCTTCACCAGTCATGATTTGCTGCATCACTGATGTCATATCTTCAGTAGATAAATTTTGTTTTGCAATAACGGCCTTAATGGCAGTGGGTAAATTCATCATAAATTGTTAGCAATCAAGAAAGTTCTTTAACAGGGCATGCCCTTGTTCAGTCAAAATAGACTCAGGGTGGAATTGCACACCTTCAATAGCCAATGTTTTATGGCTAATGCCCATTATTTCATCCATACTGCCATCATCCTTTTGGGTCCAAGCAGTAATATCAAAACAATCAGGTAGGCTAGCTTTTTCGATAATAAGTGAATGATAACGAGTTGCCTCAATTGGATTATTTAATCCTTTGAATACACTAGAATTATTATGGTATATAGGTGATGTTTTTCCATGCATTATTTTACGGGCATGTATTATCTTGCCACCAAAAGCCTGACCGATAGATTGATGACCTAGGCAGACACCTAAAATGGGTTTCTTAGCTGCAAAATGTTTAATAACACCAAGTGAAATACCTGCTTCATTAGGAGTGCAAGGGCCAGGTGAAATAACGATTTTTTCAGGGTTCAGTGCTTCTATTTCATCAATAGTGATTTTATCATTGCGGTGTACATGCACATCCGCCCCTAACTCACCAAAATATTGCACCAAGTTATAGGTAAATGAATCGTAGTTGTCGAGCATTAACAGCATTAAATGACTACTCTATGAGCTTGGTTAAAGAGTGAGATTCTATCAAATAATACCTATGGATAGTAATATTTTGCTTGTTAAGTTAGGGTTGTTAAAACAACAAGATGAGTACTTAGCAGGGAATGTAGTTAATTTGAGACCTTTTCACGAGTCGTCTTTTCTACTATGCCTGTGTTAAAATCAGTTTCAAAATGCTTACCTACACCAGTAAACTGCGCTTTTGAAACTATTTTTGTCTTGTCCTGACGCAAAATACTTTTCGTGCAATGGTCACGGGTATAGTTTTTTTTAAAGCTTTCCACTAGCTTTTATTTCGAGATATGCATTGACCAAGGCCGAAGGAAGTAAGCTCGGTATGGTATCAACTAGAATTGCACCATTATGTGATAGTGCAGTTAGTGTTTCTCTTCTTTTTTCTCTGAATTCGGTGGTCGCTGAAATAGTTAGTGCTTCTTCAAAATTGTCAGGAACCATTTTTTCAAGTGTATCTAATAGTGTTTCTTTGAGGTTGGCGACCAGCACAAGATGATGTTTTTTAAGTAAATGGATAGTGGGTTTGAGTTCTTCTGCATCATCATCTCTGAGATTTGTTAGCCAGATAATCAGAGACCGTCTTTTTTCACGTTTTAGCAAGTTTTTTACCGCAGACATATAGTCGGGTGCTTGTGGTGTTACTGTAAGATCATAGCTGAAATTTAATAGTTTGTTGATGGTGTTCAAACCTTTCCGAGGTGGTAAATAACGGTCATCCCCTCCAAAGCATTGTAATCCAACCGCATCGCCTTGGCGAAGCGCAACGTAGCCTAATAAGAGTAAGCTATTCAGGGCTTCATCAAAATGACTGTATTCACCATCAGTGGCTGTCATTCTTCGGCCGCAATCTAGCATGAAAATAATTTTTTGATCACGCTCTTGTTGATACTCTCTAGATATCATTTTCTGTAAACGGATCGATGCTTTCCAATCAATTTGTCGAAGGCTATCACCCATGCGATATTCTCTTAGCTGGTGAAATTCAAGTCCTTCTCCGCGCATTTTTTTTTGCTGCACGCCCATTGCCGACTCTCGATTATCAATAGCTAATAGGGCGAATTTGGTAATAGATGAAAAATTAGGATAAACGCGAATAGTCGTTTTGGTTTCAACATTATATTGATATTGCCATAAGTGTAGTGGTGAAAGAGCCCGAATAAAGACTTTTGAAAATGTTGCATTCCCGCGTTTTCTGGGTTTAACCCAATATTCTACCCGGTTCACTTCGTTGCTTTTCAATCGCATTGTAACGGGCATCGCTTCATATTGAAAAGTAGCAGGAATATCGTCGAATAATTGTAAATTTAAATCATGTCGACTGCTATTTTTAATAAAAAGTTTAATGCGTGTTGTTTCGCCATGAGCGATATTTAAGCTTACCGCTCGACGAATTTCCGGTTTAGGTAATCGAAATGCCTGAACAATATCAATAGTTGCAAGAACAAAGACAGTTATTCCAGCAACTATCCATACTAATTTAAAAGGCAGATAGACAGTCATGGCTAGTGCTGAAAAAGCCCAAAGTGTAGTTAGTATGATAAGAAAGCGAGTAGGGAGCATATGGGTTTACTGTCTTGGTGCTTCAACTTGATCAATAAGCTGTGTTAACAGGCTGTCTGAACTCATTCCTTCAATTTCCATTTCAGCAGAGAGCATAACGCGATGACGCAGTACTGGAAGCGCAATGGACTTAATATCATCGGGTGTAATGAAATCTCGGCTATTCATTAATGCATTTGCCCGGGCGGCGCGAATGAGGGCAATAGCGCCCCTTGGACCAGCACCATTTTCAAATCCTTGCCAATTCCTAGTAGCTCTAACGAGAGCTACAGCATAATTCATTATTTTGTCATCAACGAGAATAGAGGCGCATTTTTGTTGTAACTCACAAATTGCTGCGGGCGTTAAGACTTGTGAAATAGCCGCTAAATTAAATTCATTGCCTATTTGACCATCGGTGACCACTCGAACCAATAATGATTCATCCTCAAGTCTTGGGTAGTCGATGCTTATTTTTAGTAGGAAGCGGTCCAGTTGAGCCTCAGGCAAGGGGTAGGTGCCTTCTTGTTCAATGGGGTTTTGTGTGGCTAAAACCATATAAGGCGCTTCTAATTCGAATGTTTTCCCTTCAATGGTAACCTGTTGCTCTTGCATCACTTCAAGCAGTGCGGCCTGTGTTTTTGCGGGTGCGCGATTAATTTCATCGGCAAGAAGAAAATGGGTAAAAACGGGTCCTCTTCGCACTTTAAATTTCTCCGTTTTTAAATCATAAAGTGTATGGCCGGTTACATCTGAAGGCATAAGGTCAGGGGTGAATTGAATACGATTAAAATCGGCATTTATTGCTGTGGATAAGGCTCGAACCAATAGTGTTTTGCCAAGACCGGGAACACCTTCAATAAGCACATGTCCCCCTGCAATGAGAGCGATGATGACTTCTTTAATAACTTTCTCCTGCCCGAGCACCGCTTTTTGTATCTCATTAAGTAAGTCGGAACAAGGATTCGCAGTTGACCTTGTGTTTAATGCACCTTGTTGTTGCCGAGCGGGAGAGCCAGTAGCCTCCTGATTACTATTTTCTGTGGTCATAATTTTATCCTGATGGTTTGCAGTTGTTGAATTAAATATAGAAATTCAAGACGTGAATTGACGGTTGATTGCTGCCAAGTTGCCTGAATGTTTTTCACAGGAATACCTGTGTGACTAGCAAGGATCTGTATCTGTTTTTCTGGTTCAAGGCTATCCCAATGATGGTAAGAAAATGTCATTAGACGGTTTATTTGCTCGAAACTGATATTGATCAACTGCTGAGATTTTGATGCGTTCCAATGCCAGCGCCCCACCGCAGTTAAATGTTCTTTCAATTCTTTTCGGTTCTTTTTAAATAATGGAAATAAGGGGCCAAAACGTCGGCTTTTTCGCCAGATATATAATAAAGAAAGAAGTAATAGTGCCACAATAAACTCTGAATAATGGTGCCAGATTAAGTTAAAAAATCCTGGGGTAATAGGGGCAGTTAATAGCCATACATTATGGTGTTTTTTCAATTTATCATCAACTTCAAGAAAAGTAAGAAATAACAACGCATGGTCTTTATAACCAATATTGTCATTGGTAAAAATAGAAAATTCAGGAAGAATAATAAGTTTATGATTGTTATCAGAGTCAATAAAATAACTCCATTGCTCGTACTCGTCTTCATTGATGTGTTCTTCTAGTATCCAGTTATTGGGCATCATAAATTCAATATTTCTGTTTAGAACATCACTGGTTCCGTAGGTTTCCTCATCTTGATAGAGAGTTAGATTATATCTATCTAGAAATTGACTACGGTAATAATCTTCTCCGTCATGTTTATCATCCGAATCGTCAGAAAAACTTAAGCTTGGATGTTTGATGAGCCCGACAAGAAGATGACCCTGATCCAATAATTTATCCAAGGCTTGTTGCTGGAAAAGAGGCAGATCTTTTGGCAGAAATGGAATTACGACGACCGTATCATCAGGGTTTATATTATCCAATTCAGCCCAACTGACATTGTCTTTAACTGAGTAATCTTTGCTTTTTAAAAACTCGGATAGTGCTAGATAGGGTTTTCTTAACGATTCAGCTGTCGCAACGGGTTCAGGTTCTTGTTCCGTTTGTTCAAAATTTGTATAAAGCCACCAAAAAAGATAAAAGGCAATAAATGCGACGAGCGCAATAATTAAATATTTCATACTTATTTGCGCTTTAGCCATGAGGTTCTCTAAGAGCTAAGCTTAGCTCTTCTAAGGGTGCATTTAACAATAGTTGTTCGATTTGTTGAGGTTCTATATTTTTGTGTCCCCAAGCTAAAAATGACCAGTGTTGCAGGAGTTGCTCAAACCACCGCAGCCAGTCTTTTTTCATGTTGACATGTTGAGCGATTAATAAACAATCATTTTCGGTAGCGCCTCGAGGAATATTCTGCCGCGAGTGACTTGCTATTTCGCCCAAAGCACTGGATAGGAGTAATGCCAGTGCTTTTCTTAGATCATTATTCTTTAACGCTAGTGTTACCGCAGTATGTAAATCTTGGCGCTGATCTTTAGCACTTAATGTCATGCCAAAAATATCTGCTTTTCGGATAATTTTCTTACGTTTTTCTCCCTGCTCTTTTGTCAAAAGTTTCTTCACCTGAGGTATTTTGAAAATAAGCCAAATAATAATACATGTAACGGCTATCCAAAGCAGAGCTTCTAACATAAAAGAAAGGCTAGGTATAAAATCTAAGAAACCATCAAAGTTGCTGAAATCGGCATTGTAATCTTTAGATTTAAAGTGCCATTTGGATTTTTCAGGGGTGTAGACCAGCGGGTCATTATTAAGTATTTGTTGAATTTCTTGCTGAATTTGCTTATTTAGAGCGTCAGTTTTGATTTCAGTAGTAATAGGTACTTGTTCAGTACTCAGTGCTTCAGCATAAACAGGGTCACTACTTTGAAGTGTAAAACTAAATAATAGACTACAAGCTAGCACTGTCGCGAGATTTTTCAAGCGATGTTTGATCTTTTTGAACGAAAGTTCAAGGTCCCAACCTTCAAGCTCTATTCGTTTATTTAAATATAGTGAAAAACCGCTGCAAATATAAAAAGGGGCAACTAATATAGTAGCCAGACCCCAACAGGCTATAGTTAACCATTGTAATCCTAAATTTTCTGACTCAGCTTGAAAGATAACCATGGGATCAAATCTTTCATAGTGTGGGATCATCAAGTAGATGATGAAAAAGATCACTATATAAAATAGTACTTCGACATGCGTTAGCAAAACGGTTAGTGAAGCAGGCCCTTGCTGTTGACCAAGTGAAAGCGTGCGCAGCCGCTGTCTTCTTTGTTTGACTTTAAGCCCTTCGAGTAGAAACACGGGCATAATAAAACTACGGCGGATAGTAAATCGCAATGATGTTATCGCTGCCCACCAGTGCTGATTTATGGCCTGAAAGGTAATGTGTGCTATCTGTCTGTTTGAAAATGTTTCCCCAAAAACTCTTCGGCTTAGAAGTGATTGTGCGCCCACTTCAAATAAAGGTTTTAAGTACCAGATAAGAAAACTGGCCCAACTAGGATAATTGCGTAAAGCGACAATGATGGGGAGTGAGATGACCAAAAAACTCAAACAATAACTTTTATATAATATTCCATAATATTGCCGAGACATATTAAAACCTAAATCAATAGCCTGCCATGGGGTACGCTCCCTTAATGCAACTTGGATAGATTCAATATTCATCAGCATTTTCACTATGAATATTATTTTGCAAATAGGCTAAATCATTTACTGCTTGATATCCGCGACCTGCAAAAACAAAAAAGCTAATAACGGTAGTCCAAAGCACAGCGGCCACCAAGTATTTAATAAATGGTTCAATATGTGTGCTGGAAGACCAAAAGGCCTCAATAAAGGCTGCTACAATCAGCATGATGGTCGTACCACCGATAATAATAGCGGCTTTTCGACCTTGCTGAACCAAACGTTCACGACGACTTGCATTTTCCGGATTAATGAGCACTGAAGCCAAAATTAAACCGGCTTGGCCAGCGATCACTATGGCAGTCAATTCGAAGGAGCCATGACCACTGACAAAACTCCAAAAAGTCTCACCGACACCGAATTGAGTGAGGTGACCACTAACGCCGCCAATGATAAGGCCATTATAAAAAAGAGAGAAAAGTGTACCTATTCCTGCCAGTAGGCCACCAGCAAAAACTTGAAAAGAGATACTGATATTATTTTGAATATAATGGCCAAACATCATCCAGTCTGTATCTGATTCTCTTATTTTTCCATAAGATTCTAGCCCGTCAGAATACATTTGTTCCATTTGCAGAACATTAGATGCTGGCATAACATTATAGAGAAACGTACTGTCGAGATAACACATAATTCCAACCACCACAGCAGGTAATAAAAACACTAATAAAGATACAAAAAATGCTAGTTTGTGTTCTCGCACGGTTACCGGAAAATCGATAAAGAAAAAACTAACAACTCTAAGCCAAGGCGTTTTTTGGTTACTATAAAGCAAATTATGGCCATCAAATACCAGTTTTTGTAGTTTTTCAGTTAATGCTAAGCTATAACAACGCGTCCTTGCTAGTGATAAATGCTGACAAATGCGGCGGTAATCTGCTGGAAAATCATCCCAAGAAAAAGCTGTTTTTTTATTTTCGAGTAAATTCAAGTTTTCAGAAAAACTATTCCAAAAATCTTGCCATTTTTGTTCAAAGTTATGCTGTTTCATTAAGCTACAAACCCCTGATCCAACGTGCCATTGCGATTGTATCTGCAATAGAATTCGCTGCATCTGGAATCAGTTCAGGTGTTAATATCGCACTTAATTCCTGTTTACGTTCATCAGAAAGCTTTTGATAGCGTTCAGCAAAGGCAACAATTTCTTTTTGCTCTTGCATTGAGAGTGGTAACGTCGGCATTATTGATTTACCATGGGGCAATGCTTCGTGAGCTTTATCAGAATGGCGGTATATAACTAATGTACCTGCTACAATATCGCCAATTCGTTTGCAATCTTTGCGTATGGCGCAGCTGATCAGGCCTAGGGCATAGAGAAAGGGTAGAAAATCAACTGAACGCAACAGGTTCCTCAGAAAAGAAGCACTCATCCCTACCGGAGTGCCATCATCTTGTACTACCATTAGCCCCATTGATTTTTTACCAGGCGTACTACCATCCTTCCATAATTCGAAAATTACTGGATACAGCCATTCGATAAGAAAATAGGCTACTAAAAATAAGCCATAACCAAAATTGCCTAAGAACGAGAATAACATGGAAAGAGCGATTAAAATAACGCCGCGAATAAGCAAATCAATCAACCAAGCAAGAGACCGCGGGATCAGACCTGCAGGCGAGAGCGTTAACTCAACACCTTCGGGTGTTTGTAGGTATATCAGATTATCAATCTTTTCCATTACTTGGGGGTCATTAATGTTGCACGAGGCGAGATTTGCCCCTGATATGATCCTTGTTAGGGGTAGACTATAGCAATGATGTTATCAATTCTCAAATTATTTTTTTATGTTTTATTTAAAAGGGAAAGTATTTTCCATTATGGATTTAGCCGTGAACTTGCTTTTATGTTTTATCGCTGATAGATTACTAAAAACTTAAATATATCAAGGAATAGAAATGCAAGAAAATAGCCCTTACGCTACGCCAGCAGCAGACATCACAACGCAAAATGCTGATGAGACTTACCAACCACAGGTTTTCGCTACCAAAGGCAGAATTGGACGATTACGTTACCTTGCATACACTTTTGGATCATACGCATTGGTTGGAGTTATAGTTGCAGTATTTATGGCTGTTGGCTTAGCAGATACCGCTTCAGAATCAATGGTATCGATGATTGCGATACTGGTAATGTATGCAGGGATGATCGCTTTCGGGGTGATTTTATCCAAAAGAAGGCTGAATGATCTTGATAAGACAGGTTGGTTAGTTTTGGCATTATTTATTCCTATTGTCGGCGCGTTTTTTGGGTTGTATATGATGTTTGCATCAGGAACAGATGGTTCGAACAAATACGGACTTGCGCCTTGTGAAAATCCAGTAGGGGTTAAAATTATAGGTTTAATTTTCCCGATAGTATTTATTATTATAGGCATTGTGGCGGCTATTGCTCTACCGGCTTAAAGAATACACTGCTAGGGATGCTGCAGCGGCGGGCTTATAATTTTGAGGAAAAGCTTGAGCAGAAGATTATTTATTTGTGCTGTGAATTAGCCATATCCAAGCCGGCTTCAGCCATTGCAACAGCACGAAAAACGGCGCGCGCTTTATTCATTGTTTCTTGCCATTCCATTTCAGGTACTGAATCATAAACTATGCCCGCACCGGCTTGAATATGCAATGTATTATCTTTAATCACAGCGGTTCGAATGGCAATTGCTGTGTCCATATTGCCAGACCATGATAAATAGCCTACCGCACCAGCATAGACACCACGCTTGATAGGCTCTAATTCGTCGATAATTTCCATGGCGCGCACTTTTGCTGCACCACTAACTGTACCGGCCGGGAAGGTAGCGCGTAAGGCATCAATACAGGTCATATTAGGCACAACTTTGCCCGTTACATTAGATACGATGTGCATTACATGAGAATAACGTTCCACAATCATTTTGGCAGTGAGTTTAACTGTGCCAATTTGGCTAACACGACCGGCATCATTTCGACCGAGATCAATTAACATTAGATGCTCTGCTAATTCTTTAGGATCGGCTAATAAATCTTCTTCTAATGCCTTATCTTCTTGTTCAGTTTTGCCACGTGGACGAGTGCCGGCAATTGGTCGAACGGTAACTTCGTCATCTTCCATGCGTACTAAAATTTCAGGAGAAGAGCCAACAATATGAAAATCTTCTAAATTAAGATAATACATATACGGTGAAGGATTAAGTGTACGTAAAGCACGATACAAATCCATCGCTTGGGCAGAAAAGGGAATAGATAGGCGTTGAGACAAGACTACTTGCATAATATCGCCATCGATAATGTATTGACGTGCTTTTTCTACTGCTTCAATAAAGCCATCATGGGTAAAACCTGAAACAAAATCATCTTCACACACTGTTTTTCCTGTGTTTGATGAATTATAGTTGGGTGTAGATGTTCGCAGGTGGACGCTTAATGTATCTAAACTTTTCTGAGCCAGGTTGTAAGCATTATCAACACTAGGATCGGCATGTACGATAAGAAATAAACGATTGCTAAGGTTATCAAATACAATTACATCGTTTGATACCATCAATAAAATATCAGGGCAGGCTAGAGGATCAGGGTTAGGACAGTCACCCAAGCGTGGCTCAACATAACGCACGGTATCATAGCCAAAATAACCCACTAAACCACCATTAAAACGGGGTAAGCCATCTAAATCAGGCACCTTATATTGCTCTTTAAACGATTCTATCCATGATAAGGGATCATCCGAAGTAGTTTTCTCAATTACTGCGCCACAATGTTTAACTTCAATATCTTGACCGGTAATACGAACAACTGTTTCACTTGGCAGGCCAATAATAGAATATCGACCCCATTTATCACCGCCTTGAACAGATTCAAGCAGATAAGAGTAAGGTGCATCAGCCAGCTTCAGATAGGTACTCAAAGGCGTATCTAAGTCGGCTAATATTTCACGCGCGACAGGTATACGGTTATAGCCTTGCTCGGCTAATTGGTCGAATTCAAATTGGTTCATTAGGTTTGTATCGAGGTTTTAAGTTCCGCAAAAGTATCAATGATGATATCAGGGTTCGCCGTTGCAATATCAACACCATGGTTATAGCCATAGCTCATACAAATTATAGAAAAACCAGCGGCACGAGACGCTTTAACATCACTAACAGAATCACCAATCATCAGCGCATTTTCTGGCTCAACACCAAAAAATTTAGCACCATGTAACAATGGTGCAGGATCAGGTTTTTTCAACGGCAAAGTATCACCACTGATCACAATTTCAAAGAAATCAAACAGATCCAAGTCTTTTAAAATCTTTAAAGTAAATTGCTCATCTTTATTGGTCACGCAACCGATGCGAATACCTTGATCTTTTAACCACTGCAAACCTTCAATTACTGAGGGATACAGTTGACTGCGTTTGCTAGCATTATCGGCATATAAAGCCATAAAAATAGGTGCAGCTTTGGCATATAAAGCATCGCTAGGTGAACCATCAAGTTGATCAACAAGTGCACGTTCAATAAGCCGAGGCACACCATTGCCCACCCAGTTACGCACCTTTTCTTCACCACGAACAGGCATGTCAAGAGCCTTCATAGTCTCATCAACACACCAAGCAAGATCAGGCACACTATCGACTAGCGTGCCATCTAGATCTATCAGCACCATTTCTGGTTTGTTTAACGTAGCCATGGTGACAAAGAAGACGCGAGACTATACGTTTGCTTTAGCTAGTTCAGAGCGGAACTCAGCCAGCACGGTGTCATAAATATTGGCATCATTAGCATTTTTAGCACCGAATAACGCAGAACCTGCTACAAATGTACGCGCGCCGGCTTCAGCTATTTCACGAATATTGCTAGGTTTAACACCACCATCAATTTCAAGATCGATATCAAAGCCGCTAGCATCAATCATTTTACGTGCTTCTTGTAACTTATCTAATGTATGAGGAATGAAAGATTGACCACCAAAACCTGGGTTCACAGACATCAATAAAATGCGATCAACTTTATCTAAAACATGTTCAGCTAAAGAAAGAGGTGTAGCAGGGTTAA
>CAYSGK010000026.1:0-16246 GCA_964430395.1 uncultured Methylophaga sp. | reverse complement strand
CTAACCACTTTCTAGCAGGGGCCGGTTTTGAATGATGTATTTTATGAAAGGTATGACGTAAATGCCCTGGCAGCACAAGAAAGCTTTCAATTAAAGAAGCTATAATGACACAGACAATAACAAAAGGGATATCAAACAAGATATTGCCTATAACCCCTCCCACCAACATTAATGGCATAAATGCTGCAATTGTTGTCAGTGATGATGCCACAACTGGCGCTAACATACGCCTTGCGCCACCTTCAGCCGCTTGCAGTGAATCCTCCCCTGATTGGTAATGTGATAAGGCATCTTCTCCGACAACAATGGCATCATCAACAATTATCCCCAATGCCATGATCAGAGCAAATAGACTGATCATATTAATTGAGCCGCCAAATAGATAAATAATGGCCAATGTAGCCATAAACGAAACGGGGATCCCTACTGCGACCCATATCGCAACTCGGCCATGTAGGAACAGGAATAAAATAGCCACAACTAATAATAATCCACCTAATCCATTGCGAACTAAAAGGCTCATTCGTTCTTTAATCAGCTTCCAATTTTCATCGTATACTTTTACCGTGACGCCTTTTGGAAGTTCAGCCTCATGATCATCTAGCCATTTCTGCAATATTTCGGCCGAGTGTAGTGTGTCAGTATTTTCAGTCCGCTGTAACTGGATCTCAACTGCTGGCTGATCATGGTAAAAGATACTCACTTGCTTACGCATAGGGCGGCGTTCAATTGTTGCCACATCATCCAAGGCGATTAAACCACCTGAATAATCACTTTTAATTGATAATTCCGAAAAGGCAAAGGTATCACGCTTTTGCCCAAGACCGCGGAGCTGCCTTGCTGTAGTAGCATTTCCAATTTCACCGGCAGGCAGATCTTTACTCAGTTCACTAATTCTTTGACCAAGTTGTTCAAAACTTAAACCTAATGATTCCAGTTGATGGGTATCAAGTTGAATGGCTATTTCTTCTTTTGGTAAACCTGTGATGGTGACACGCGAGATACCAGAATCTAACAAATCATGCTCTATTTGATGGGTTAATTTCCGTAATTCCGTTAATTCACCTTTGGTGGTGATCAACATGCGAGCCACCGGTTCATACGGGGTTAATAATGTTACCTCAGGAATTTCAGCATCACTAGGCAGGTTTCGTAGTTGTGCAACTTGTTCTTTTACCTGATCAAGCGCCGGCCCCATATCAATGTTTTCTTCAAATTCTAACGTCACTAATGACATTCCGTATGAAGATGTGGATGTTATTTTATCAACAAAATCAATGGCTCTAAACTCTTGTTCTAAGCGGGTGGTAATCGAATCTTCAACATCTTCAGCACTAGCACCACGCCATTCCACACGAACGGTAATTTTGTCTAAGTTAAATGTCGGGAAAAATTGCGTATTGAGTTTACTTAAAGCAAAAGCGCCCGCCACCAACATAATGATCATCAATAAATTTGCGGCGACTTTATGTTGTGCAAATAAACCAATAAAATCACGTTTATTCATTCATTAAATCCTGCACCGCTTTCACGTGTAAACCGGTAATTGCATTGGGTAATTGCGTGCTAATAATAGAATCAGATCCCGCTAATTGATCACTTTGAATTAATAACTGTTTTTCACCACTCTCAGCCTGATATTCGCCAATACGTTTTATTTTGATACTTTCCAAATATCCATTATTTATTCGATATACACGATCAAGTTCATAGAGCGCATCAAATGGAATAGCAATAACATTTTCTTGTTTTTCTAATTGCAACTGCAATTCTACGAAAGTACCCAAGGCTAATGATTTCATTCTATCCTTTAGACTAAAAAGGCCATCAACACCGCCGCTATCTTGTCTGATTTCTCCTGACAAACGTTCAAGTTCAAAGCTAAGTGATTTATTATCCAACTGTGCAACGGCTTGAGGTTTTATCCCTTTTGATAATTGTTGGCGAATTGAACTAATATAACGACCGGGTATCTGAGCTCGAACCTCTAAATTAGCTAAATCATAGATCGTCAACAAAGGATCACCTGCTCTGACTCTGTCACCGTTAGCAACGTTTAATTTTGCAATGCGTCCACTGAAAGGTGCTTTAATCACTGATCTCGCCAGATCAACTTCTGCCTGTTTTAAGAGTGCTTTTGCCCGTGCTTGCCGAGCTCGCAAGCCAGCTAATCGGCTGGGATGTTCGCTTATATCGTATTGCAGACGTTCAATTGTCAGGGTTTGCCGCTGTTGTTCAGCCAGTGAATCATCTAAATTAGCTTGTGATGCTAATTTACTTTTTTCTAATTGTTGAGCTCTAGAGACAGCATTTTGGGTTAATTTTAGTAGTTGTTTTTCATTTTTCAATAAACCTTGGTCACGTTTAAAACGCATGGTTTCACTACTCATTAATGCATCTATTTCAGCAAGATCTGCTTTTCTTTGACTGAGTATTATTTTCAGATCAGTGTTATCAAGTATTACCAATGTTTGCCCTGCATCAACGATTGCACCCTCTAAAACAGAGGCATTGACAACATCGGCAACGATTGCCGATTTTAATGTTGCTTTACGAGGTGTCTCAACCCGACCATACAAGGTGATTTCTGGAGAAAGGTTTTGAAGAACCACTGGGACAACATGAACTTGCCACACTTTTTCAGGTTTTTCTCTTGTCGGCTTTTCTACTTTGGAGTTCATCATTGCTAAAAAGATGGCCACTGCAATCGCAACAATCAAAATGGGCAATACAATACGCTTTAACAAATTATTTCTCCTGTTGATTTCAGTAAGTATAGCAGGTAGCTAGCTGACATTTCTTGCTGAATCTTATTCCGTCACAATGGCAACTCTGATTGCATTTAAACTTAGTTGTGAAGCCTTTAAATATTCTACTATTGCTTGTTGTAACTCCTCTATATAGCTTATTTCTTCTGGTCGAATCATGCTGTTAACGGTTGCAAGAGCTGTTAGCCTTTCTTGTTCTGTTTGTAAGCTTGATCGCATTGTAGTTATGGCTTGCTCAATAATGCTTGGCTGTTGTTGTTTACCCCATTGTTGAGCATTATTAATCAGAATATTAATTTTACTGCGAGCCTGTTTGACTAGCTCTTGTTTTGTTACCCTAGGAATTCTCCCCACCATTGAATTAAACGTAACTTTGGTTAAGAGCTCACTAAAATCACGTCCTGTTTCATCAACAACTACGCGTAAATAGGAATGATTAAGATAACGGTTGATTTGTAACGATCGTGGCGCAGGACATTTTAAAGTGAAGATAGCTTCTAGTAATAATGTACCGGCAGGTAATTGATCATAGTCAAGCGTGCAAAAGGCACTATTTCCAAAATCACTATTGATCAGCATATCTAGGCTGCCGCTTACCATCGGATGTTCCCAACTGAGGAATGCCATATCTTCCCTCACTAAAGCACGATATCGCTGATAAGTAGCGGTGATACCTTCTTCCGGCAATGCAGGGAAATGATGATGCTGCATATGATCGCTAGGTGAAAGGATAATGCTATCGGCACTATGTATTTGTTGATCTACACCATATTCATCAAATACCTTATTCATAAAATCACTTAATTCTAAGGCACGGCTAGCCTGTTCAAGATCGGCAACAAGCTCACTTGCCAGCTCTTTATTACATGAATTTAACTCTAATAAACGATTCCTTCCTTGTTCAAGTGATTCTAATGTTTCAGCTGTAACTTTTTGAGTTTTATTAATTAATTTCTTTATTTTACTGTTATTATTTGGCTCTACTAAACAGTCTATTAATTCTGCTCGCAAGGCGGCCTGAATTGCACTTCCCGCAGGGAAAACCTGCTCAAGTGCATTCATTCCCTGATGATACCATTCAAGTAAAACCTGTTGTGCCGACGATTTATAATACGGAATATGTATTTGTACATCATTATTCTGACCGATACGATCTAAGCGACCAATGCGCTGTTCTAAAAGATCGGGATTGAGCGGTAAATCAAACAGCACCAAATGATGTGAAAATTGAAAGTTACGCCCTTCGCTGCCAATTTCAGAACAAATCATCACCTGTGCACCGTCTTCATCATCCGCAAAATACGCTGCTGCACGATCACGATTTATCAAACTTAAACCTTCGTGAAAAACAGATGTTCGTAAACCTTGCTTCAGTCGTAAATGTAGCTCTAAGGCTTGTGCTGTTTCAGCTTGGGCACAAATGACTAATACTTTGTCAGCTTTATGTTCTGACAAGAAATTGGAAAGCCACTCAACACGGCTATCTATCGTTAACCAATCTTCGCCTAATAATCGTTCCGCCTGTAATAAGACTAATGGCTGCTGTGTATTTTTAACATTATCGCTATATTGCTTAGGTGTTGTAAGTGGGTATTGATGTAAAATTCTATGTGGAAAACCTTCTACTACATCACGTGTATTCCTAAATAATATTCGGCCGGTTCCATGACGATCCAATAAGGCATTAATAGCATTGTTGCGACTGTTTTCAAAGTCATCAGAAGTAAGCAATTCATCATATATATCATCGCCTAAATAGCGTTGAATGGCTGTTTTATATTCTGATAAGTTTACTTGGGCAGTATCTGATAGCAATTGACTTGCCAGATCACTGACGGATTGATAAGCCTGTTCTTGCTTGCAGAATGTAGCTAAATCATAATAACGATCTGGATCCAATAGTCGAAGCCTTGCAAAATGACTCTCAATACCAAGCTGTTCCGGTGTAGCTGTCAGTAATAATAAACCTCTTATTTGGCTAGCCAAATCTTCTACCGCACGATATTCAGCACTGACTTCTTTGTCATTCCATTGCAAATGATGCGCCTCATCCACCACCATTAAATCCCAGTCTGCCATAATGGCATCATCATAAATGGCTGAATTAGACGTTAGTACTGACAATTGGCACAACACCAATTGAGCACTATCAAAAGGATTGCCTTCATCGGCTTCGACTAATGCTTGATGTCGCTCCTCATCCATAATGGTGAATTGCAAATTAAACCGACGCAACATTTCCACTAACCATTGATGCACAAGACTATCTGGCACAACGATTAATACACGTTTAGCCTGCTCCGTAATCAGTTGTTGGTGAATAATTAATCCTGCTTCTATAGTTTTTCCTAATCCCACTTCATCTGCTAATAACACCCGTGGTGCATGGCGTTTTGCCACTTGATGCCCGATATATATTTGATGGGGTAATAACTGTACCCGTGCGCCCATCAAACCGTATACAGGTGATTGCTGTAATGTATGCTGATGCGCTAAGGCTTCAATCCGCAATTCAAATTGACTGTTTTTATCAATTTGACCCGCAAACAAACGATCCTGTGGCTGGCTAAATTGCACAAAGCTATTGAGATCCATTTCATGAATGCTTATCGCATTGCCGTCATCATCATCGCCTTGATAGATAAAACAATCATTCAATTCATGTCGTGCCGTAATGGTGAAAAATACATCTTCATTGGTGCTAACCCTATCCCCTACTGGGTATTGCACACGGCTTAATGGCGCATTATCTGCGGCATAAATGCGTTGCTCACCTGAAGCAGGAAATACCACCTCAATACGGCGGCCAGCAATCTCTTTAATAATACCTAAGCCTAAATCTGCTTCACCATTACTAACCCAACGTTGCCCAATTGCAAAATCTGTTACTGCCAATCTAAATTTACCTCTAAATTCATGTTATTCCCAATATTGTTTTCGGGAGTCTATTAAACTATTTGATCTTACGGGCACGAATAGTACGACCTTTGATCTTACCTTGTGCCAAGTAATTCATTGCCTGACGCAATGCCGTTCGTTCAATGGCAACGTAACTCGACATATCAAAAATATCAATTTTGCCAATATCTGAACCTGCTAAGCCCGCATCACCTGTTAATGCGCCCAAAATATCGCCTGGTCTTAATTTACTCTTACGTCCCGCATCCAATTGTATTGTCACCATTTGTGCCTGTAAACTATAGCCAGAATCTCGGTCTAGTGATTCCGGCACATCACAAATGCTGGGTTTCTTTTGATAATCTGCAATGGCATTAACACGCACCACTTCAGATTGCGTAAAAATACTCAGTGCAATACCTTTTTCACCTGCACGACCTGTTCGACCAATTCGATGCACATAAATTTCAGGATCACGAGGTAATTCATAATTAATCACAGCCTGTAATGATTTGATATCTAATCCTCGGGCGGCAACATCAGTTGCAACCAATACCGAGCAACTATTATTAGCAAAACGTACTAATACTTGATCACGCTCTCGCTGATCTAAATCACCATGAATAGCCAGTGCATCAATACGATGGTCACGTAAATAATTAGCCACTTCGTCACATTGCTTTTTGGTATGACAAAAAACAACTGCATTTGATGGCTGATAATGTTCAAATAAAGCTAATAACGTAGTATTACGCTCGTGTTTTTTAACTTCATAAAACAATTGCTCAATAACACTTTCAGTATGCTTAGACTCAACAGTGACACGTATTGGATCACGCTGAAATGAACGGCTCATTTTTTCTATTGTCTCGGGATAGGTCGCTGAAAATAGCAGCGTCTGCCGCTTTTTAGGTGTGTATGAAATGATCTCTTTCATTACATCCGAAAACCCCATATCAAGCATACGATCTGCTTCATCTAAAACCAATATTTTCAGACCATCAAGTTTTAAAGTACCTTTCATTAAATGATCTTGTAATCGCCCTGGCGTCCCCACTACAATATGAGCACCATGTTCCAGTGAACCAATTTGTGGCCCTAAGGGCTTGCCTCCACAAAGTAATACCAGTTTAATATTCTGAGTAAATCGCGCCAAACGACGAATTTCTTTACCTACTTGATCGGCTAACTCACGGGTAGGACAAATAACCAGTGCTTGCACACCAAAAAAGCGGGGATTAATGTTATTAAGCAAACCAATCCCAAATGCCGCGGTTTTACCACTGCCTGTTTTTGCTTGTGCAATCAGATCGTTACCATTTAATATATGGGGTAAACTTCGTGCCTGTATTGGCGTCATTTTTTTATAGTCTAGCGACGCTAAGTTTGATAATTGTTTATCAGAAAGATTTAGCGAAGAAAAGCTTGTGTTTGACATGATAGTTTTGAGAGCCATTAAAAATGGCGTACATCATATCAGATGCACTTTATTTTTGTTTATTGCCACTGAGATTTTTCTGTCGGTAAAACATATTCCATGTTTCAAATGGATAGATTTTGCCATCAGGTTCTACAAAATGTGTACACGTTCGTTTAATTGAACCTAGATCAAAATCATATTTATCCATAAATGACATAATAACAATGCGAAAGACATGATTATACGCCAGCTCCTTTGAGCCTTGAATTTTAGGCAAACAACACAACATCGTTTTCAAATTTTTGACACTTTGTGCTCCACAGGCATCTAAAGAAAAGAGTTTATAAAAAGCCTGTTTAAGTGCATCACTTTTTTCAAAAGTAATTGTATTTTCAGCTCCTTGTAATAACTCCTCTTTTGGGAGCAAACCCGTAACAGGCTGTATTTCTCCTCCGATCTTTATTCCATAACCGATACAAATATTTTCTGGATGACAAGGTAGGGGAATCATATCTTTATCACCAAAGGTATTATCTGCATCTATGATCTGCTGGCGAATTTCACTTAATGTTATTCGATGATCTTGCTGCTTATTTTCATTACGCCCAGCATCTTGAACAGGTTGAAAAGTGATGCCTCTTACACAATCCCATTGCTGCGCATATTTTACAAGTGCCCCTATTTCTTTATCATTAATACCCTTACGAATTACGCATACTAAATTGGTTGAAATAGCATGTTTGTCTAATTGATCCAATGCTTTTTTATGTGTACTTCGACTATCGACACCTCGAATATTTTTCAACGCAGCGGCTTCTAGTGAATCAAATTGTAAATACACCTCAAAACCTGTTTTTAATTCCGCTAACTGCTCGACAAAAACAGGATCATTTGCAATTCGAATACCATTGGTATTAAGCATAAGATGGCGGATCGGACTATTTTTTAACCGTCTTATAATTGCTAATATTTCGGGATGCAATGTAGGTTCCCCTCCTGATATCTGCACGAGATCCGGCTCTTGTTCACTTGCTAATAATGTTCGAAGCATAAGCTCAATCTCATCCATTCTACGAGGATTGCCCATGCCCGGCTCTGAATTAGCAAAACACACTGGACATTTCATATTACATTCATCGATTATCTCAAACAATGCTAAACAGGAATGCTGCTCGTGATCGGGGCATAATCCACAATCATGCGGACAGCCATTATTTATATCAGTTTGAAATTTTTCTGGCATATCGCCTGGTTTTAAATACTCTTTACAACGTTTGAAATAGTTAATATCCGTAGAGACTAATGTTTTCTGAACACCGTGTTCTAAGCAACGTTTTTGGTAATAAACATTGTCATGCTGGAATAAAATTTTAGTCGGCACAACTTCAAGGCAGACTTCACAGAGTGATTGCGTCTGACCATAAAAAATATACGGGCGGGCTTTAGGCATCGTGTGTGGTTTTCCTTAACATTATTAACGCATAAAAAATTAATACTAGAGCTAACAGATGAAATATATTTAACGGGCCTATTAATGTTGGATAGGGTTTTAGAAACTCCCACAAAAAACGTTGACCAGCATAATATATTACAAACAGATAAAAACCATATTTAATCAAAAAAGACCGATAGTTTTTATAACTGGCAACAATAAAGAGGACTAAAAAAAGTAACATTGAAAAACTTTCATACAATTGCACTGGGTGGCGTTTTATTTGGTCTCCAAAATCGACACCCCAAGCTAACGTCGTTTCAATACCATAGGTAAAATCAGCTAATCCTGCAAAATAACAGCCTATTCGACCGATAATAATTACAACACATAAACTAGGTATAAAATAAAAACCTGTTGAGCCTGTTATTCCATACCATTTTTTAAATATCTCAGCCATAAAAATAGCACCAGCGATACCACCTAGTAAACTTTTTGCAAAACCTTCCATCCCAGCCAAACGAATATTAAGTGTGCCAAATAAAATACTCCCTCCAACCAAGCCGATAATTAGGAATAGAAAATAACTATAAATATGTTTTTCAGGAACGGATAATGGCTGTTTTAAATTAAAATATCGCCGAACGTAGAAATTTGTGTACAAGCCTGCAAGCAGAGCAATAAGATCAATAATACTGTGCAGAATCACCGGTTAATCCGACACAAATAAAAACATTAAAAGAGGTGGCTTATAGTACTATTATTTAAATCATCATCCGGCAATTCTGTAATCTCCCATTATGATGCAACCGCCAGCCCAAATAAAAGCGAGCAGAATTGAACCACCTAACAATGTTAGAAAAGGTTTAGATAATGGCAAATCTTGCTTCATTTGTTTATAGGACATAACAAATACTGCGATTTGAGCAATAAAAACTAAGAAGCCAACAGCAGGTGAAAGATAGGTCAAAATCTGCCCGTGCTTTACTACCGCTCCTTCAAACCACATGGTAAAGATATAAAATGGTACAGTAAGCAATAATATTGTCCAAACAATCCAAAAGGCAATACGGTTGATGCCAGATGGCTTCTCAACTTGTTTCATGTCTCTACCCGCTATCATTCAATAGGTAACTTTTCTGCCTTCCAAGCCATAATGCCACCTTTTAGATTTGAGACATTTTTAAATCCGGCGTCTAGTAATATATGCGCAGCAGCCGATGAGCGTTTACCGCTGTGGCATTGCATTACCATTGTTCTACCATCATAAGCTTTGAATTCTTCTAAACGATCTTTCACCTCACTTAGAGGAATATGAATAGCGTTAGGAATATGCCCTGCGTCCCATTCTTCTTGGGTACGAACATCAATAATAACGGCATTTTGACTTTTAACTATATTTTCTGCTTGCTGAGGACTAAGCTCAGCTAATGCGGTTGCATCCGATTGTGTGCAGCCGCCCATTAATAAAACAAATAATGCAAGTAAGAAAATATTTGATATTTTGTTAGATGACAACATAAGGTCGAATCCTTTAGTAATTAATTAAAGGCTAATGTACTATTTCCTGACTAATAATGTCAATTTTTCAGCTATACTTTCTTTATGTCAAAATCTTCACAACAAAAAACTGTCACCGTAGTATCTGACAGTGAATATGAAATTAAGAAATCGCAGTTTATTAGTGTAATTATGCCCTGCAATAACGATCGTGAAGCTTTGAAACAACTTCATATACTAGCCACACAACATCCTAATGCCAATCACTTGGCATTTGCCTGGCGAATAAGACAAGATGATGGTTTTATCAATGAACGCTGTAATGATGCCGGAGAGCCTTCTGGCACGGCTGGACGACCTATTTTAGCCCCCTTAGAAGGTCACAATATAATCAATGCCGTTGTAGCGGTTATCCGCTATTTTGGCGGCGTTAAATTAGGTACAGGTGGGCTTGCTCGTGCTTATGGAACCGCTGCTAAGCTTGCGATTGAAGCTGCAGATCTTATTCCATGGATTGAAATGGCAATACTCAAGCTTGAAATTGACTACAACCAGCTTCAATTGCTTGAATATCAGCTCAAAAAATGTCGTGGTGAGATTATGGATAAGCAGTTCAGTGAGCGTGTGATAGTAACCATATCACTTCCCGCCAGCGAATATGATCAAATTAAAGACCAATTTACTGGTTTTTAATGCGTGAATATAATGAGGCGACCATCAACCGATAAATCAGAAAAAACAAATTGTTGTTGGATGTAGTCTAAAGATCGCTGATGATAAAAAAAGACATGTGTATTGTCTTTTTGATAATACCAATTAGCAAAATCAATATCGTCATGATACAAATCTGTCATGCAGTATAAACGCCCGTTGGGTTTTAAAAGCCGTTTTAGCAATGCGAATTCTTTATCGGGTTTATAAAAATGTTCCATCACTTCACAGCACACAATGTAGTCATATTGCCTAGCCAGCAATTTAGGATTATCGTAAAAAAAGGGATCATATAACTCAAGCTTGAAACCGTTGTCTGCTAATACTTTTGCAATCACTGGGCCTGTTCCCGCACCAAAATCTAAACCCAGCTGATCTGAGCTATGATTGCGTAAAATGAATGATGTTATAGGCGATACAAATTGCTGATAACCTTCATCATCAACATTGTTATCATGATCTAAGTAGCGTGCTTTTTCTTGCTGTAAATTCAGCTGGTATTTAGCATTCATGAATACCGCCTTGCAGGCACTGCATTGCTGGTATTGCTGTTCATTTTTATGAAATATCGAACTAATATTATGGCATAAAGGGCATCTGTCAGCCATAGTGTAATTGCTTAATACTCATCGAACTCAACCGCAAAACCTTTACCTTTTATTATCCGAATAACTTTGGCAGCAAGTATGGGCGCCTCATCCATTTCTAATGTTTGCACCTCAACCTTATCGCCGATTCCAACAATATTCTCAGTGCAATGCAAATACAAGCCGCTATCAGAAAAATCTTTCATTTCCAATACATGGCTGGTTTCAGGATGCATCAATACCTTAATATTTGCAGTGTGTTTTATCCGGGCATGTCGCCGCTTATTGATTGTCATAGTGTTTGTGTCGGCAAAACATTAAATAACTTTACATACATATTAATCAGGTAGATAGCAAAGTATTATAATGTGCTATCTTATAAAATAATATTGTCGCAAGATCTGGAAATAAAAACCAAAATAAAAGCATACAATTAACCAACACTGTCAGCCAAAATATAAACCTAAAAGGCTGTTTAACTGTTTTATGACGCAAAACGCGTTGCCCTAATATCGCCCCCGGCCAGCCGCCGAACAAAGCTAGTGCATGTAAATTGTTTTCAGATACTCGCCATTGCTTATTTTTTGCGGCTGATTTATCAAAAGCATACATAGCAAATGTAACAAGACTCATCAAAAAATAACCACCGAAAAGTAGATATTGATTATATTCTTGAGAAATCAGTATCATATTGGTAAGCGCTACCATCGATACAATGGCGAGTATAACAATTATTCTAACCATTTTAAGGTTTACATTCTCACATCAGTATTAACCGTAATAGACATTATTAGCGGCTCACCATCTCTAAATTCAACCAATGTTTTTTCATGTGATAAAGCGGCCATAGGCGCACCATCTACAACAGACAATTCATATAGTGTCGTTGTGACTACGGCTTTGTTGCCTTTGCCAATATATTCTATATTCACTTTATCTCGTGTATAAGTGTATTCTTCTGTCAGCGCCCATCCTTGTTCTAAGGTTTCAATATATTTATCTTTTGTAAATTCAAGTATTTTTGATTCGCCAGCTAGCGTCATTTTCATTATGATATGAATATTATCATCCAAATATTTTGCAATCGTTTCTGCATCTTTATTTTCTATCGCATTATCCATTGTAGTTAGCATGGTGTGGATCTGTATATCCTTTTTATTATCCGCATAAACATTTATCGACAAGATACACAGCACAAAAAAAGCTGAAATTTCATTTTTAATTCTCATCTTTACTCTCCTCTATTATTTTTTCGACGACATCCCAGCAATCGACCTTTCCAACACAAAGCAACAATGGCCAAGCTAGCTATCACCCAGGTTAACTGCCATGCTGTCAATATAATATTCTGCCACATTGTACAGCTACCATATACAAGACAAGTTGCAGGCAATAAAAGTCCTGTAACGGTACCAATTAAGAAAAATAATGCCATATTGTAAACAACCATCATTACGACGCGTTGCCATTTTGGTGGATAATCAAACCCTGCCAATTCACTCTGTCGTTCTGTCAGAGCCTCATATTCAGGTACCATTTCAGGCTGCTTCACAATTATAACTGAGCGTACTAGGCCGTCGTGAATCGCTTGGTGATATCGCGTAATCAAAATAAACACAATAGAAAAATTGCCTAATACTATTTTGACAATAAATCGAACAAAAGCAGCAAAGAAATTAATATTATTTCCCGTGGTACTACTCACTACTCTCATCCCAATCAAATGATGGCCAACAGAGCCGCCCGTTAGTGACACAAAAAGGGGATCCCACAGCAGGATAATGCCAATGGCAATAATGTAGCTATCACGCCCTGTAATACCAACAGACGAAGCAGCAATTAAGCTGCTCATAAATAAAATAGCAATAATAACACCGTCAATAAGCGTCGCTTGGAGACGCCTTAGAAAGCGTGGATATCTCCAATCACTATTCATTTCACGTTTAACTTAAACTCAGCAACATCGGCAATTGACTCGCCGCTAAGCCAATCAAACCACCAAACACCCCACCCCAAACCACTAACCAGCCTAAATGTTGACGGATCATGGTTTGAATAATATTTTTGACCATTTGAGGGGTAAGTTCTTCTAAACGAGATTCGACCACATGTTCAATTTGTTGGTGGATATCTGTGTTCACTGGTGTGCTTTTTAATTTGTCTCGCACACTAGCTTGAAATGAATCGCTATGTGCCATTTCATTAATGGCTTTCTTCATTTTTGCAGAAAATGGCTCTTTCAAAGAGTCTAAAGCACCAGCTCCGCCAAACATACCTAGCATGCTACCAAAAGATGACTCCATAATCGCTTCAACCAAGCTATCAAATGCCGGTGTCATATCGGTTTCATCAATCACATCATGAAAATCCAAATGATGTTCGGCAGTATCTGTAACCATTTCTTCAACAAAACGATCTAGATGTTCTTGGCTAAAAAACTGATTCATAACCAAGTCTTGAATACCGATCTTAAAATCTTTAAAACGAGCGGTAATAACACCAGTTCCATATAAGCCTGGTACTTTTTCAAATAGCATATGAATCGCTATCCAGTTGGTTACACTACCTGCTAAAGCAAATAAACCTGTTGTTAAAACAGGCTCTTGATACGGTGCGTCTAGTGCTAGCCCTGTTGCAACAAGGCTAGCAGCGACGATATTTGTTACTAGTGATTTATTCATCAATCCACTTGCTTAATGCTGCCATGATTTTAGTCGCTTGATCTTTGCTTGATATATTAAATTTTGAACGTTGGCTATATTCACCATTACGTTTTTGATAACGACGAATGGTGTATTTATCCGCACCAAATTCGCCTGTTTTACGATCAAGATCCTGATAACGATAAATCAACGTTGCCCACGCACCTTTAGTCAATACAATTTTATCCAGCTCTTTCACTGTCATTTCATCGCCTTCCATATATTCTACGGTGAGTTCATCTACTGTTTCAGCCATTTGAGTTTCCTTTATTTAAATTATTTAAAAAATTGTGTTAATACTTTATTCAACATGTGCGCATCTTGGCTTCCGGCTAACTCACGGATTGAATGCATCGCAAATGTTGGCACACCAATATCTAATGTTTTGACACCTAAAGTGCTCGCCGTTATCGGCCCAATTGTGCTGCCACAGCCCATATCTGCTCGCACCACAAAGTCTTGCACGGGCACGTCAACTTGCTCGCAAAGTTGACGAAAATACGCACTGGTTTCACTGTTGGTCGCATAACGTTGGTTAGCATTGGTTTTAATTACTGGGCCTTTATTTAATATCGGGCCATGCTCAGCATCATGTTTATCGGCATAATTAGGGTGTACCGCATGAGCATTATCAGCAGAAATCATCATTGAGCGTTGAATCATACGCTGAAATTGCTCTGGTTCTGGGCTTAACCGTGTCAATACTGACTCTAAAAAAGAGCCTTGTGCACCTGATGTAGACACGCTGCCCACTTCTTCATGATCACTACACACTAATAAGCCCGCTTGCGAACTATCGCCATTAATAAGTGCTATTAAACCCACATAACAGCTTAATAAATTATCTAGTCGCGCACTAGCAATAAAGTCATCGTTCAAACCGACAATAGTCGCCCCTTGTGTGTCATATAGGCTTATTTCATAATCAAGTACGCTAGTAATATTAAGTTCAGGGTGTTGTTGTTTTACTTGGTATAACAATAGGTCTCTAAAATCGACCTTATCACCCTCATCCACTTGTATTACTATCGGTGGCAAATGTTTTTGAGCATTAATAGTACGGTTCTTATTCGCTTCACGATCTAAATGAATCGCTAAACTCGGTATCATCGCCACCGCTTTTTTAAAATCAATTAGAATATGCTTAATCGTTTGCATTGAATCAACATAAGTCACTCGCCCCGCCATCGACAAATCACGGTCAAACCACGGGTTAAGCAATGCACCGCCGTAGACTTCAACACCTAGTTGTAATAACGACTGCTTAATTGTTTCCGGCTGTGGTTTTACTTTTAAACAAGGGCTATCAGTATGCGCGCCCACCATATGAAAACCAGTTTCAGCCAAGTTTGCTTTAGCTAATGTAAAGGCGATAATTGAGGAATCATTGCGCGTCACATAATACCGACCAGATGATAACTCACCCCAAGCATCTAGCTCATCTAAGTGTGTAAAACCATTATTCTCAAGCTGAATGGACATTGCCGACACAGCATGAAATGGCGTCGGTGAACTATCCAAGAATGATAGAAAATTTTGATTAAAATCGGCGAGTGAAATTTGTGACATTGCAATTATCAAAATGATGATTAAAAGTTAGCATCATACCGAATTTAGCGTTTTTTGCATTACAATAGTCGAATCTTATGTCAAAAAAAATACTAACACCTCTGCAAAGATTAAAACGCGGGTTACTTTATACCCTACTAATATTCATTGCCAGCTCTGTGTTTATTGTTGTTTTATTACGTTTCATACCCATCTCAACATCCGCATTTATGCTTCAAAAACATATTGCTGACTTTCAAGAAGATAAGGGCTACATTACAATACAACAACAATGGCAGAGCAAAGAAATGGTGTCACCACATATATTCCATGCCGTTATCGCCGCTGAAGACCAGTTGTTTTATCACCATTTCGGTTTTGATTTAAACGCTATCTGGTCAGCGGTCAAAGTCCGTTCATCAGGCGGAAAGTTACGTGGTGCCAGCACCATCACTCAACAAGTAGCTAAAAACCTATTTTTATCATCCTCACGCAGTTTCTGGCGCAAAGGTTTTGAAGCTTGGTTCACCTTACTTATAGAGCTTTTCTGGCCAAAAGAACGTATTTTATTAGTCTACGTCAATATCGCAGAGTTTGGAGATCATATTTATGGTGTAGAAGCCGCAAGTCAACACTATTATGGCATTTCAGCACAACAACTTTCAGCATCGCAAGCGGCA
>CAYSGK010000025.1:0-17085 GCA_964430395.1 uncultured Methylophaga sp. | reverse complement strand
TAGTATTAAAGCACTTGGATGTCGGACTAAAATAGAAAAAGGGGATTTTTTTCCCGACAACCAGCCTCTTATTTCGACCGTTTTACCAATATACGATTCTAGCTCTGGAAATAAATAGAGATTTTGTTTTGCTATTCGAATATTTAATTTCTTGTTTATGATCAATCGTACGTATTTACGATTATTTTTAATAGATTGCACGGTGCCTTGATAGCGTTTCCAGCCTGATACCTTTCTTACTTTATCTGCCGATGTAAGTTGATAGCGCTTCATTGCCCACATGCCAAGTTGTTGCTGTTGGGCATATTTTTGGGCGGCTAATAATTCATCTTTATAACTCAAGTTTGGTGGGAACAAGTTAACAATCGCTAAGCCTTCTTTAACTAGCGTGGCATTAATATGTTCGCCATTTTCTAAAAAAACATGGGCTAATACCCGTTTATATTTATCCCGCTGCTCTTGATCATATTCAAGATAGACACTTTGATCTTTTAATTTCTGCCGCAGCCATTTTTGAGCTATATTCCCGCCTGCGACAGCTTTACGATAATGGCTGGCTACTTCTGGTGTATCGATCCCTAATAAGCGTATTTTTTCACCATTTTCTAGTTTGATGGTGTCGCCATCATAAACATAGGCTACTTTATTTTTGTATCGTTGAGAATGTGTGGTGGGCTTTTGCAGTGTTGCATTGGCTGATGGCTTATCTGAATAACTGATATGCCCCGTTTCATCTTGGCTTCGATAAACATCTGCACGCAATGAATTAACCTGCAAAAGCAGGCTAATTATGATCATTCCGTTGATTAATTTCATCATGGGATTATTTTACCCATAATTATTGGAATTGCATATTTTCATTTTCCGTCACTGGCGTATGTGGTTAGCGGGAGTCTTGTTTATACTCAGATTCCGGCTAAAAGACTACCGAAACGAAGTAACCGCAGGATAAATGACGAAGAAACAAAAGCTACTGATTTATTTCACTTAGGTAAGCATACTGGGATAACCATATCTGTATTTATCGTACACCGCTCCAAGCTGAGCCTACATCTAAATTTTCAAACCATGTTAAAAATTTAGCCACTTCATCACCTTTAAATATAGAGCCATGCTGTGGGCAAATCATTTCAACATCACGTTTTCTTATTTCAGCAATCCAGCGTAGTTTTGCAGAATTAGACGGCATCCAACGACGGTGGAAATATTCCATCGTTTTTGTATGCTCATCAAAATCTGTTACAAACATATCGGTATTATCATCTGGCAATAAAGCGGCACCAATATCACCTGAAAATAAGATTTTCGCATCGGGATCATAAAGTGATAAACAGCCTGACGAATGCAAATAATGTTGTGGAATAACTTCTAAATCATGTCCACCGAGGGTAATTGTGCCACCTTCATCAGGAATGGCACGCATATTTTCTTCTTTCACACCAAAATGTGAAATAAAGCTAACCCAAATTTTAGGTACATAGACAACTAATTTTGGATTAGTTTGAATCCACAGCGCTAATGAAGAGATAACATCAGGATCTTGATGCGATGCAAAAATTGCTTCTACATTAGCAAGCTCAAAGTGCTTTGAAAATTCAGCGGCCACGACTGCAAAGTTTTCTATGCCACCGGGGTCAAGCAATAAGCCACGCCCATTGTTTTGAATTAAATATTGATTGGTATCAATTACTTCTTGACGCTTGTCAGGGTCTCGCCCCATGACCATCCAGCTATGGGTATTTTTCTTATAGAGATTTTCAACGAGCATAAAGTAAATTCCTCTGGTTTGTTTGTTGGTTTTCCATTGAGTCTAGTAGATCACGTAATAAAATACGCTGGCGTGTTGATTGCTCACCTAATTGGCTGACTAATTCACGTAGCATTGATGATACGGCTTCAAAGCTCACACCGTGTTCGCCTGCACTTGCGGCTTCTACTGATGAACAAACGGAAAGGTATTCACCTTTTTTGACCAGTGTTGCTACAGGAGATAATAAGTTGTTCAACTCCCCCAAATAGCGACTTAATTTATGATTTTCATCTCTGATAGATTCTACAACTTGCTTTCTACCGCGATCAAAGTAGCTAGACTTGGTGACTGTATCGACATTATCTAGTCGAGAGTGTAAATCAAGATAAATGAGATAGTTAGCAAAATGACGTGCCAATGTTGATGCTAAGTTAACAATATTTGTCGTCACTTTTTGAGTATCATTGATACAATCTGAAACTTCATCACCTAACAGCTGAATGTCTTGGGTCAGCACTCGAAAGGCATCGCCTTCACTGCCCGCTCTTGTAGCACTGCTCACTGCGTTAGATGATAATAAGTGCATTTGCTTGGCCAAAGGCACTAGTTTATGTAGTTCAGTATTTAAACTGACACATTGTCGAAAGATGGTGTCGTATTCTTCCCCCATCCTACGTGTATATAAATTTCCGCTCACGATCAACCTCATTTTGGTTTAGCGAGCAATTTACTTTTACATACTAGTTGCTCACTAAATTTGGTAAATTCAATGAATAATGGGCAACAACTCCTGCAAACAATGCAGCACCAACCCAATTATTGTTCAAGAATGCCTGCAAACAGCGTGCCGGTTCTCTATTTTCTACTAATTTCAGCTGATATATTGAGAGTAAAGCGGCGATTAAAATTCCGATGTAATAGACGTAACTCATTTCTAGTTGACTGCCGACTAATGCCATAACAAGTAAGAAGCTAAACTGAATAATACCCACAATTACCTTGTCATCATCACCAAAAAGAATGGCGGTAGACTTTATATCCGCTAACATATCCTCTTCACGATCGGCCATGGCATAGAGGGTGTCATAAGCTGTTGTCCACAATATATTCGCTAAAAACAATAGCCACGCAACAGTAGGAACAGCACCTATTTGAGCCGCAAAGGCCATGGGGATAGCCCATGCAAAGGCGGCGCCAAGAAAGACTTGAGGTAGATAGGTATAGCGTTTCATAAAAGGGTAAGCGGCTGCTAATAGAACGGCTACAACTGACATATAAATCGCTAATTTATTAAGGTTTAATAGTGCTAGTGAAAATGCTATTAAACTTAAAATCGCCGCCGTAATTAATGCATTCTTAGGCTTTAATTCACCTGTTGCTAACGGTCTATTCATTGTTCTTACAACTAGTGCATCCACTTCTCTATCAGCATAGTCATTGATGGCACAACCTGCACTGCGCATAAGAATAACGCCTAGTACAAACACTGTTAATACCGTGTAATCTGGCACGCCTTCAGCAGCGATCCACAGTGCTATTAATGTTGGCCATAATAATAATAAAATACCAATCGGCTTATCTAAGCGTATTAATCTTATATATAGTTTTAACTTTTCCATTATGTATTCCATAAAGTCGGCAAAAATATCTCATTAACAAGCAATTTTTTGCCGCTTAAATAAAAAATTGAACGTCTTCCCCATAATATGTCTGGCCGATACTTTTCATCTAATACCGCCATTTCATATAACCATTGTCCTGGTTTCAAGCTAGCGATTTCAATTGAACCTCGTTTCACTAAGGGATCAGTGAATAATAACTCACCTAATGATTTATTACCCAAACTGTTAAAACGGTGTCGCATTGCCACATAAGTATCGCGAGGGATAACCGTACGCGCATAGACATTTGCATTGTCACCATCCATCAAACGTACTTCTCGTTGATAGATATGCTCTGCCATAGGCAAAGCTAATGATATGGCTTCGTCTGTTAAAGGTTTTAACCAACAGTTTCCTAATAACTTGACCGAAAAACCATGATGATTATGTGCTTGCAACCGCCGTGTCAGCGAACCTGTTTCAGTCAACCATGATGCTAATTTAGCTGGCATTAAACGCCGTTGTGGTGAGTGCCAACGTGTCCAGTTATGCATGTCTTAATCTCATTTTATACTTGTCCAAAATCAATTTTATGCCCAAACCAACGGACAATTAATTGATCACTCAACTCTGAAGAACTGGCTAATAATTGATCTGCCGCTTGCGCCATCACATCAATCAAATCTTGATCTTGCATCACATCTGCCACTCTAAATTGTGGCAAACCAGTTTGTCTTGTTCCTAATACTTCACCCGGGCCACGTAGCTCTAAATCGCGCTGTGCAATAGCAAAACCATCATTAGTATCGCGCAAACAGCTTAAGCGTGCCTGACCATTTTCAGATAAAGGTGATTTATACATTAATACACAATGACTTTTCACACTGCCCCGACCAACACGCCCACGTAATTGGTGCAGCTGTGCTAAGCCCAACCGCTCTGCATTTTCGATGACCATTAAGCTGGCATTAGGCACATCAACCCCAACTTCAATAACGGTTGTTGCAACCAATAAATCAATATTGCCCGCTTTAAACTTCTGCATGACCTGCTCTTTTTCTTTTGATTTCATTCGGCCATGCACTAATGCAATTCGTAAATTTGGCAAAGCATCTTGCAACTCTGTTGCCGCATCTTCAGCCGCCTGACATTGTAAATGCTCTGATTCTTCAATCAAGGTGCACACCCAATATATTTGTCTATTTTCTTGGCAGGCAACGTGGATACGCTCAACAATTTCTCCACGTCGTGAGTCGGGCACAACGACTGTCGTTACCGGAGTACGCCCCGGTGGTAACTCATCAATAACTGACACATTAAGATCAGCATAAGCTGTCATTGCCAATGTTCGTGGAATAGGTGTAGCGGTCATCACTAATTGATGCGGCAAACTATCGACTGCTCGACCTTTATCTCGTAGTGCCAACCGTTGATGCACACCAAAACGATGCTGTTCATCAATGACCATTAGGCCAAGATTATTAAATGTCACTTCATCTTGGAATAGGGCATGTGTGCCGACTGCAATATGTATCTTTCCATCACTTAGATCTGCAAGCACTTGTTTGCGCTCACTGGCTGTTTGTTTGCCTATGCACCAACCCACTTGAATACCCAATGGCTCCAACCACGTTTTAAATGTTTGCAAATGTTGTTCGGCTAATAGCTCTGTCGGCGCCATCATCACTGCTTGATAACCAGCAGAAATAGCTTCTAACACTGCCATGGCTGCCACGACCGTTTTCCCAGAACCGACATCACCTTGTACTAATCGTTGCATAGGAATTGGCCGCGCAATATCGGCTAAAATTTCTACCACTACTCGTTGTTGCGCCTTTGTTAATGGAAAAGGCAATTTCTCTAATAACTGTTGTCGATAATCGCCATCACCTTTTAAAATAGGTGCAGCATGTTGTTGTGCTTGCGCTTTTACTTTTCGCATACTCAAATGATGAGCAAGCAGTTCTTCATACGCTAGGCGCCGCTGCGTTGGATGCCGTTTATCTAGTAATAGTTGCACATCAACGTCAGGCGGCGGTTGATGCACAAAGTGTAAGGCGTCAACTAAAGAATAGTCTGCAACAGCATTCAGCTTCGCTTGTTCCGTTACTAATTCTGGCAGAGATTTATCATCTAATAAAGCAAGTGCTTGTTTGATTAACTTGCGAAAGCTCAGCTGATGCAAACCTTCCGTTGTCGGATAAATGGGCGTTAACTCAGCATCAACCGGCACTATTTTATCATTCGCTATGACTTGATATTCAGGATGCACCATTTCAAGTGAAGAAGGCCCATTACGTAATTCGCCAAAACACCGTATTTTTACGCCTTTAGCTAATTGTTGCAACTGCGTATTTGAAAAATGAAAAAACCGTAAAACAACTGAGCCCGTGCCATCTTCAATATGACATAACAAGGAGCGACGACGTCCAAATTTAATCTGAGATAGTTTCACCGTGCCTTCAACTAAGGCTTCTTGATGTAGCCTTAATGAACCCATCGGCTGCAAACGTGTTCGATCTTGGTAACGTAGCGGCAGATGGAACAATAAATCTTGAACTTGATTAATACCTAACTTTTCTAGTCGCTCAGCAACTTTGCTACCCACACCTTTTAGCGCTGTGACGGGCTGAGTTAGTATGATTTTATCTGCCACAAACTGCTATCCAAAATGATTTAGATTCCATTTGTCCTGCGCTTGTCGAAGAATATTGATATTCTTTCATGGTTAGACAAGCTCACCACCAACGGCAAAAATATACTGCATCACTAATCTGTAAAACTAAACACCTAAATGCATAACCGCATCCATCTCAACCGGTACATCTTTAGGCAATGACGCAACACCAATAGCTGCACGAGCAGGGTAAGGCTGCTCAAAATATTCAGCCATGATTTCATTCACTGTGCCAAAATAGCTTAAGTCTGTTAAGAAAATATTCAATTTAACAATATCTTGCAAGCTACCACCCGCCGCTTCAGCCACGGCTGTCAGGTTATCAAATACACGACGAACTTGTGTGGAAAAATCACCTTCAACTACTGTCATCGTTTCTGGAACTAGCGGAATTTGACCAGACATATACACTACATCGCCGACTTTCACTGCCTGTGAATAAGTGCCGATTGCTTCGGGTGCTTTTGATGTATGAATAATTTCACGTGCCATTTCTGTTTCCTTTTTCCACATTAATAGTGGGTTAAAATAAAATTAATTAAGACGTGCAATACGCTCAACTTGTTCAATGCGCCTTAAACGGCGGATAACCCGTGCCAGATGTTGACGACCAGTTACCTCAATGGTTAATCGCAAATCGGAATAACCACCATCACGTTCATCAACAACAATATTATCAATATTAGAATCACTTTCCGATACAGCTGCTGCAATTGTTGCTAATACTCCTCGCTGATTATTAACATGCACCATAATTTCAACCGGAAAGTCACGATAGGTATCATCAGCCCACATGACATCTAGCCATTTTTCATTCTGATCACGCAATTTGAGGGTGTTTTTACAATCCATTTTATGCACAATAATGCCACGTCCTGAACTGATGAAACCATGAATAGGATCACCAGGTATCGGACAACAGCAGCGACCAAAGCTAACTACCATACCTTCTGTTCCGGCGATAACTAATGGTTGTTGCTCATTATTCTCAGTCGCTTCAGTATCATGAACTAACTTCTGAGCCACTACAAATACAGGCCGTGAACCTAAACCAATCTCTTCTAACAACTGATCAAAGTTATCAAGATCAAATTCTGTTACTACTGCATTAACTTGTTTTTCATCAATATCTTCTAATTTCGTAGAATACGCAGTTAGATGTTTCGCTAATAATCGCTTCCCTAATAAAATAGCATCTTCACTTTGTAGCTGCTTTAAGTACTGCCGAATATGTGTGCGCGCTTTCGCTGTATTAACAAAATTTAGCCATGCTGGATTAGCATGCGAGCTATTTGATGTAATAATTTCAACAGATTGCCCTGTCTCTAGCTGTGTACTTAGTGGTACTAGGTGGCGCCCCACTTTGGCTGCAACACAATTATTACCCACGTCTGAATGCACGGCATAGGCAAAGTCTACAACCGATGCCCCTCGCGGCAATACCATGATTTGACCTTGTGGAGTGAACACATATATTTCATCAGGAAATAAATCAATGCGAAGGTTTTCTAAAAACTCGACTGAATCGCCTGAGCCTTTTTGCATTTCTAAAATGCCTTGCAGCCATTGCCTTGCCAAGCGATGTGATTGATTTCCACCTTCACTGTCGCCTGTTTTATATAACCAATGCGCTGCCACGCCCGCTTCCGCCATCTGATCCATATCTCGTGAACGAATTTGTACTTCAATTGGCACCCCAAAAGGGCCGAATAAAACAGTGTGTAGTGACTGATAGCCATTTATTTTAGGGATCGCAATATAATCTTTAAACTTGCCTTGTACCGGTTTATAAAGATTATGAACCACGCCCAGCATCCGATAGCATGAATCAGCATCATCAACCACAATTCTAAATGCATATACATCAGTAACATCGGTAAAAGATAATTGCTTGCTGACCATTTTCTGATAGAGACTATAAAGGTTTTTCTCACGCCCTTGAATTTCGGCTGTTATCGATTCTTGTTCCATCCGGTTCATGATGGATGTAGTGATTTGACTGATAATTTCTTTACGATTACCGCGAGCCTTTCTTACGGCTTCATCCAATACACGGTAACGTATTGGATATAAGACATGAAAACCTAAATCTTCAAGTTCAAGACGCATCAAATTCATCCCTAAACGCTGTGCAATCGGAACATAAATATCTAGGGTTTCATTGGCGATTCTGCGACGCTTATCTGAAGGCATATGCCCTAATGTCCGCATATTATGAAGTCTATCAGCTAATTTCACGATGATGACACGAATATCATTCGACATCGCCAACATCATTTTTCTTAGATTCTCGCCTTGCGCTTGCTGGCGAGTTTCAAATGTCGCTTTGGCTAACTTGCTCACACCATCAACGAGTAAAGCCACTTCCTCGCTAAATTCTGCCGCAAGCGATTCGCGACTGACATCGGTATCTTCGATTACATCATGTAATAAACCCGCCATAATGCATTCGTGATCCATATGCATCATAGCGAGTACATGCGCTACTGCTAAGGGATGAGTGATATAAGGATCGCCAGAACGGCGGAATTGGCCTTCATGAGCTTGCTCAGCAAAAAAATAAGCACGTCGAATATCATCAACGTGCTTACTTTCTATATAGTTTGAAACAGCAAAACATAAGTCATCAATTTTAAGTAATGGCTCAGCCTTTTGAATCAGCTCCAGCTCTGTAGCAACTACTGATTGCTCACTCATGGAGTTCATCCCGTAGCGTCATTAGCCTTGATTCAAAATTCATGACTAACATTTTAATTAAACTACTCCGTTGCGGATAATTCAGCTTCGCTAACTGTGCTTTCTGTCGCATGTTCATGTGCGCTAACACGATCTAATATGCTTGCATCAATTAAACCTTCAGCAATTTCACGTAATGCAATAACCGTTGGCTTGTCATTATCAATAGCAACAAGTGGATCTGCACCCATTGAAATTTCACGTGCACGTTTCGATGCGATTAATACGAGCTGAAAACGATTATCTACATTTTCTAAACAATCTTCTACTGTTGTGCGAGCCATTATTATTACCCTAAATTTCTAACTGAAAACATTTAATTATATGAAAGATCCCCTATTTACGCTAGAAGTTCTATTAACAAATCCTGCTTTATTTGTTTTTGAACGCCAATTGTATTGCCTTGTGCAGAAATAATAGAGGCTAGTTCATCCAAAGCCACATCGAAATCATCATTTACAATCAGATAATCAAACTCTACATAATGTGACATTTCATTTTTTGCATCACGCATTCTGCGTTCAATAATGTCATCATCATCTTGTCCACGGCCTCGCAAACGCTGCTCTAGAGCCACTCTAGATGGCGGCAAGATAAATATCCCTATGCATTCAGGATAATTATTTCTAATTTGTTGTGCACCTTGCCAGTCGATTTCTAAAATAACATCTAAGCCAAGTTTTAGTTGCGTCATCACCGATTCAGCTAATGTGCCATAAGAATTATCAAAAACGGTTGCCGACTCTAAAAATGCACCTGCATCGCGCATTTGCGCAAATTCATCTTGGCTAACGAAAAAATAGTCTTGGCCATCTACCTCTCCATCACGTTTTACACGCGTAGTATGTGAAATAGATAAACGCATCGTTTCGGGATGTTTTTCCACTAACGCATTAACTAAACTCGTTTTACCCGCTCCCGATGGCGCTGCTACAATAAAAAGACTACCGCTCATTATCTTTTCCTATTCAATATTCTGGATCTGTTCACGCATTTGCTCAATTAATACTTTTAAATCAACAGAGTGCCGTGTGGTTTCAGTATTAATGGATTTGGAACCTAATGTATTAGCTTCACGGTTAAGCTCCTGCATTAAAAAATCTAAACGCCTGCCTGTTGGTTCATCACGTTGCAACACATTTTGCACTTCTACAATATGACTTTGCAAGCGATCTAATTCTTCTGCCACATCACTCTTTTGCGCCAATATGACCATTTCTTGTTCTAGTCGTTCCGGATCTAGGTTCACCTGTAAGTCTGCAACACGTTCAGCTAATCGCGTTCTTTGCTGCTCTAATATTTCAGGCATCCGCTGGCGCACATCAATGGCAATAGTATTAATTTCTGTGCAACGCTGTTCGATCATTTCTTGTAATGCTGCGCCTTCAGTTTCTCTCGTTACTATCAATTCATCGATCGCACTTTCTAAAGCCGACATCACTGTTTTATTCAATGCATCTTGATCTAAACTTTCTGCTTGTAGCACGCCAGGCCATTGCATCACTTTAAGCATATCTGTAGGTGCGGCGCGCGTTGTGAATAAAGCCAGTTCATCACAATGGTCAATCACTGATTTTGCCAGCTGTTGATCAAGGTGCAATGACGATTGTTGCGCTTCTGGCAGTTTATAACGCAAGCTTGCATCTACTTTACCTCGTCCTAACTTATCTGAAAATAGTTTCTTTATTTTCATTTCTAAAGGGCGAAACTGCTCTTCTAGTCGCAGCGATGTTTCAAGGTATCGATGATTTACACTGCGGATTTCCCACGTGAAATCGCCTTGTTCGGTTTGTTGCTCATGACGAGCAAATGCGGTCATACTTCGTGTCACATTTATTCCTAAAAATAACTCTAAAGTAGACATATTAACTAAAAGCATCGGTAATAGCATTCAAGCCACGTATAATAGTTCAATTATTTAAGATTTTAAGGAAATATCTATGCGTCCAAGCGGTCGTCAAAACAATGAATTACGCCAAGTTACTATCACGCGTAACTATACCAAACATGCTGAAGGTTCAGTTTTAATTGAGATGGGTGATACTAAAGTATTGTGCACCGCCTCTGTTGAAGAGCGTATTCCGCAATTTTTGCGCGGCAAAGGCGAAGGTTGGGTCACAGCAGAATATGGCATGTTACCGCGTTCAACAGGTTCACGTATGGGTCGTGAAGCGGCACGAGGCAAGCAAAGTGGTCGTACACAAGAAATTCAACGTCTTATCGGGCGTTCACTGCGTGCATCCATTGATTTAAAAGCATTAGGCGAACGTAGCATCACTATTGATTGTGATGTGATTCAAGCCGATGGCGGCACTCGTACCGCATCAATCACCGGTGCATTTATTGCGTTAACCGATGCTATCAACAGCTTACTTGCCAGCAAAAAAATCAAAAAGAACCCATTACTCGGTCAAGTCGCCGCTATTTCAGTAGGTATCTATAATGGTGAAGCTGTACTTGATCTTGATTACGCAGAAGATTCAAATGCCGAAACCGATATGAATGTCGTGATGAATGAAGCTGGTGCTTATATAGAAATACAAGGCACTGCGGAAGGCCATGCTTTTAGACCAGAAGAATTGCAGGCGATGTTAGCTATAGCGGGTGAAGGCATTGCCGATTTAATTATTAAACAACAAGCAGCACTTGCTAGTAGCTAATGGATAAAATCGTTTTAGCCAGTGGTAACCAAGGCAAGTTACGTGAATTTGCCCAGCTTTTTGCACCAATGGATATTGAGGTCATTCCTCAATCTGAATTTGATGTTCCGGAGGCTGAAGAAACAGGCTTAACCTTTGCTGAGAATGCCATTATTAAAGCGCGCAATGCTGCTCAGCATACTAGCTTGCCGGCCATTGCTGATGACTCAGGAATTGAAGTGGATTATTTGCTTGGTGCGCCGGGCATTTATTCTGCTCGTTTTTCAGGGCCTGATGCCAGTGATCAAGAGAATTTAGACGCGCTATTGGCCGCTCTTGAAAATGTGCCCGATAATGAACGCAGTGCACGATACCAATGCTTGATAGTAATGATGCGCCACTCAAAAGATCCTACACCATTAATTTGTCAGGCCGACTGGCAAGGCCGTATTTTACAATCACCTATCGGTAATGGTGGTTTTGGTTATGATCCCATTTTTTGGGTACCTGATATGGAATGCAGCGCGGCTCAATTAACCGCGGGTGAAAAGCATGCAATTAGTCATCGAGGCAAAGCCACTCGCCAGTTTATGACCGCTTTTCGTAATCAGTAAATGCTAAATTTTTTATACAAAAAACTACTGATTTTTTTGTGTATTGTATTTCTCAATGCCTGCATGTCATCAGCTGCTCTACGCCCAATCGAACCTATCAGAAAAATTGATAGTTTTGATCGCCTTACCGATTATGTCAACACACCTTTTATAGGTGAACCCACACCTGAAAACTATTCAATTTGCCATAATAATGGCTGTGCTAAATTCGCTTTTATTCATTTAGCTAAACAGCAATGGCAACATATTGAAAGTCTATTTCTACCTCAAGCTACCAATGCACAGCAAGAACGTGAACAGATACAGTCAGCAATTGCACTGCTAGAATTTTACAGTGGCGAACAATCCCCAACCTATCAAGATCAAGCAGAAAACTCGCTTACCGCGGGTATCAACGGACAACTCGACTGCATTGATGAAGCAACCAATTCCACGGTTTATTTACGTATGCTTGCCAATGCCGGTTTATTAAAATTCCACCAGCAATCATCACGTACCTCACGTGGCGGAGCATTTATTCCTCACAATACCGCCACTATCATCGAAACTGCAAGCAAACAGCGTTATGCCGTTGATTCATGGTTTAGAGCTAATGGAGAACCGCCTTATATCGTAACACTTAAAGCATGGAAGAAAGGCTGGAAACCTGGGAAAAATGAAAAGAGCGATTGAGTATGCTTGATTTCAAAGCATTACCTCCACTTAGCTTATATATCCATGTGCCTTGGTGTGTGCGAAAGTGTCCTTATTGTGATTTCAACTCACATAAATCACCCGACAGCTTGCCCGAACAGGCGTATATCGATGCGTTGATCAGAGACTTAGAACAAGAAGTGCCTCATATATGGGGAAGAACAGTTCAAACTATCTTTATAGGCGGCGGCACGCCCAGTTTGTTTTCAGCTGAAGCTTATGATCGCTTGTTTTCATCTATCCGTGCATTATTACCGTTAAGCCCACAGCTTGAAATAACGCTAGAAGCCAACCCGGGAACATTTGAAGCACAACACTTTGCCGATTATTTAGATATAGGTATCAATCGTTTATCCATCGGCGTGCAAAGTTTTAATGATCAATCACTCACAGCATTAGGGAGAATTCACGATAGCAAGCAAGCGATAAAAGCCATTGAAATGGCACACAAAGTGGGCTTTGAAAACTTCAATTTAGATCTTATGTTTGGCCTGCCTCATCAAACTGAAAAAACTGCTCGCAATGATGTAGCAACAGCGATTGACCTTGAGCCAAGCCATATCTCTTATTATCAACTAACACTTGAGCCCAACACCCTGTTTTATCAACAGCCTCCAACATTGCCAGATGAAGATCCCATAATAGACTGGCAAATTGCCAACCAGCAACGTTTAGCCGATGCCGGTTATCAGCAATATGAAGTATCTGCTTATGCTAAAAACCAAAGGAATCAAAGGGGTCAGAATCAAAGGGGTCAGACTCGATTGATTCCCCCTACCAACAAAATAATAGAACCAAAATCAATCGAGTCTGACCCCTTTGATTTTAGATGCCAACACAATCTCAATTACTGGCACTTCGGTGATTACATCGGCATTGGTGCAGGTGCTCATGGCAAAATAAGCGATGCAGCCAAACAAAACATTACCCGCCGATCAAAACAAAAACAACCACAAGCTTACATGGATAATGCCGGCACAGCATCTGTGGTTTTGACCGAAGAAGTCATTGCAGAAAAAGATCTTGGTTTTGAATTTATGCTCAATGCATTAAGACTGACCGATGGCTTCCCAACCCCACTGTTTTATCTGCGTTCAGGTTTACCCATTTCACATATCAATAAAGCCTTGCAACAAGCCGAACAACTAGGTTTGTTAACGCACGATATTCACACGATTCGTCCAACAGAAAAAGGCCAACGCTATCTCAACGGACTCGTTGAGCTATTTCTGCCAGATTAAATTTATTACAAAATATCAAGGGCTTTTTGCTATACTCAAAAATTACTCTATACTTAAACTTTTATAAAGGATTCTTTTCAATGTCACGCCTCTACAATTTTAGTGCCGGCCCAGCTATGTTGCCAGAAACCGTTTTACAACGCGCCCAACAAGAATTTATGGACTGGAATAATTCCGGTATGAATGTGATGGAGATGAGTCATCGCGGCAAAGAGTTTTTATCTATTGCCAATCAAGCAGAAGCCGACCTCCGAGAGGTGATGGCTATTCCTGATAATTATAAAGTGCTGTTCTTGCAAGGGGGTGCATCCTCACAATTTGCTGCCATTCCAATGAATTTACTTCGCGGCAAAAAAACAGCTGATTATTTTAATACGGGGCAATGGTCCAAAAAGGCAATCAGTGAAGCCAAGCGTTATTGTGACGTTAACATTGTCGCAAGCTCTGAAGATGATGGTTTTAATTCTGTGCCGGATAAATCAACATGGAAATTAAACCCAGATGCCGCTTATGTACATTACACTGCAAATGAAACGATTGGTGGCGTTGAGTTTGATGAAATCCCTGATGTTGGTGATGTACCTTTAGTTGTTGATTTGTCTTCTACTATTTTATCGCGCCCTATTGATGTATCAAAATTTGCCCTAATTTATGGTGGCGCACAAAAAAATATCGGCCCTGCTGGATTAGCCATTGTTATTGTGCGTGATGACTTGATTGGTGACACAATTGAAGGAACACCCACTATGTTTAATTACAAGGTTCAGGCGGATAATGACTCTATGTACAACACGCCACCAACCTATGCCCTATATATAGCAGGGTTAGTATTTCAATGGCTGAAAGATTTAGGAGGTTTAACAGGCATGGCGGCAATTAATCAGCGCAAGGCTGAAAAGTTGTATGCTACTATTGATGGCTCAAATGGTTTTTATAACAACCCTGTCAACCCACAATATCGCTCATGGATGAATGTTACGTTCACCTTAGATAATGCTGATCTAGATGCCAATTTCTTAGCACAAGCAAAACAAGCAGGATTAGTGACATTAAAAGGTCATCGTAGTGTTGGTGGAATGCGTGCCAGTATCTATAACGCCATGCCAGAAGAAGGTGTAGATACGCTTATCACATTTATGCAAAATTTTGCAGCTAAACACAAATAAGGCAATACCCATGTTTAAAGTGCTAACGCTTAATAATATTTCGGTAACGGGATTAGACCGTTTGCCACGTGAAGACTATGAAATTGCATCAGAAATTCAAAACCCTGATGCCGTTTTATTACGCTCATTCAAAATGCACGATTGGGATATACCTGATACATTACAGGCCATTGGTCGTGCTGGTGCAGGGGTAAACAATATCCCTGTTGATAAAATGACCGAGAAAGGTATTCCTGTGTTTAATGCACCGGGAGCCAACTCAAATGCGGTACAAGAATTAGTGTTAACAGGCATGTTATTAAGTGCGCGCAATATTTGCCAAGGCTGGGAATTTGCCAAGCAGTTAGAAGGTAGTGACGCTGAAATAACAAAGCAAGTTGAAGCAGGTAAAAGTGGTTTTGTCGGCTTTGAATTACCGGGTAAAACATTAGGCGTTGTTGGTTTGGGTGCTATAGGAATAAAAATTGCCAATACAGCTATTGCTTTAGGTATGCGTGTTATTGGTTATGATCCCAAAATAACCGTGCAAGGTGCATGGAAATTATCACATGAAGTGGAACAAGCCACCAGCGTTGATGATTTGCTCACTAACTGTGATTTTGTTAGCTTCCACGTGCCATTAGTTGAAGCAACTAAAAACATGATCAATGCTGAACGTTTAACTAATATGCGTGATAATGTAACCATTTTGAATTTTGCACGATCGGGTATTGTCAATGATGAAGCAGTCGTGGCAGCATTAGATAATGGCAAAGTAAATGCCTATGTATGTGACTTTCCGAGCAATCTGTTAAAGAACCACCCAAACGTCATTACCCTACCGCATTTAGGCGCATCAACGACTGAGGCTGAAGATAATTGCGCCATAATGGTAGCTGAGCAAATTAAAGACTATTTAGAAAGCGGCAATATTAGTAATTCAGTTAACTTTCCAACTATAAAAATGAGGAAACAAGCCGATCAATTCCGCTTAACTGTAGCCCACGACAATGTTCCTAATGTCATTAGTTCAATTACTAACGCCATTGCACAAGCTGATATTAATATCTTAGACATGCTTAATAAATCATTAAATGATGCAGCTTACACATTGATTGATACTGACTCATTACTACCTGATTCTGTTGTCAATGAAATAAACGCGATTGATGGCGTATTAAATGTGCGTTGTTTGTGAGCAAGATAACAGTTGAGCTATAGATAATCGAGTAGTATGCTTATCAGCAAATACATTAAGGAATACATTATGAAAAAACTATTATTGCTCCCTTACATAGCTCTGCTTTGCACAAGCACTATCAGTCTGGCAGAAACATTAACAGTTCCATCTTATAGCATTCCTAACAGTAGTGCGGGTATATTACGGCCCACTCGCGGCATATCTAAATCTGCCGTTGAACAGAAATTTGGTGCGCCAGAACAAAAATCATCACCTGTTGGCGACCCACCAATAACAAAATGGACATATTCTGATTTTGTCGTCTATTTTGAATATAACCATGTTATCCACTCTGTGATCCCACGCTAATTGAAACTTGTTTCAATAAATGTATCGCAGCCTGTTAATGTTGAATACAACAATAAAATAATTGCTACAGGAATTTTTAAGAAACCTATTAGGAATGGTGTGTTAGTTAGCTCACAAGGGCTAACAAATGATCAACAAGTCGATCTAAAAAACCACGGCGGAGAACATAAAGCTGTCTATGCTTTTTCTGCTCATCATTATGAGTTTTGGCGTAACAAACTCAATCAACCCAATCTTGCTTTTGGACAATTTGGTGAAAACCTCACGATTGCAGATTTAGATGAAAGCTCGCTTTGCATTGGTGACCAAATTCAGATCGGCGACTGTATTTTAGAAATCACCCAACCGAGAGTGCCTTGTTATAAATTAGGAATTGCATTGGGGCTAACAGAAATGCCCAAACTCTTTGTGAAACACGGTGCTACAGGCATTTATTTTCG
>CAYSGK010000024.1:0-17155 GCA_964430395.1 uncultured Methylophaga sp. | reverse complement strand
CTCAATTAAAAGATGGCGGTGGCATTGGTACTTGGTCAACAGGAATTTCTGGCTGTATCGCACTATATGTTGCACTATTGGCTTATATAAAACGTGCAGACAGTTCAATTGATAAACTGGATTATTTATTTTTCTCTCTATCAATATTGGCCTTACTAGCATGGTATTTCACTGATAATCCTTTATGGGCAGTAATAATTTTGACGCTAACCGAGCTATTGGCATTTACTCCCACATTTAGAAAATCATATTCCCAGCCATTATCTGAACCATTGCATTTCTATATTCTAATTGTTATGAGAAATATTTTTGCCATGATCGCTTTAGAACATTATTCGATAACCACCCTGTTCTTCCCCGCTGTGTCCGCGCTTGCCTGTTTGTCGTTCACTTTAATGGTCTATTATCGTCGTAATGTTATTTCTATATCACCCAACAAGGATGGCTAGAAAGCCCCTTAACATCATTAACCAGCTGATTAAAATAGAGTTTCATAGGATAAACACAAATTACTGGCCTGTCACCTCATACGATGCAATTTATTCATAGCCTTTGCCGCTGCCGCCGTTCTACTTTCAACGCCTAATTTTATCAACACATGCTCCATATGTTTATTCACCGTACGAAGACTAGTATTTAATATTTGACTAATCATTTTGTCCGTTTTACCTATAATGGCCCAGTGAAGCACTTCAGATTCACGCTTAGTTAGGTTAAATATCATTTTTAGTGCTTCAATTTGTGCAACTTCTGATTCTTCCCTTATCAAAATCAACACTTGTTCATCGTTTGGATCTTCTGCAACAGTAAATATTAAATGACCACGTGCATTTGTGTATTTATATGAGTTCTTTTTTTCATCACTTTGATTCAACTCATCAAACCATTTGGCTAGGGCTGAAAGGTCGTACTCACCATTTTTTTTATCTTTGTCGAAGTAATTATCTAATAATTGTTTTGATAGGGGGGTTTGCCAAACAATTTTATTCGCACTAGGAGACCATGCTATTGCGGCTTGCCCAAAGGCATCAAACGCGTTTTGCGTTCGACTCATTTGTCGAGCATTACTGAGATGGCTAGCTAAACGAGCGATCACCTCATTCGACCTTAACGGCTTAGTAACATAATCTATTGCACCAGCAGAAAAAGCAGCGACAACATGTTCTGACTCGGTTAATCCTGTCATGAAAATGATTGGAATATGACGTGTATTAATATCTTGCTTAAGTTTTTTACAAACTTCAAACCCATCCATTTCGGGCATCACCGCATCAAGTAATACTATTTCCGGGTTAATTTCATGACAAATTTTAATGGCAGCCTCCCCCCTTGTGGCGACTAAAACGGTATAGCCCGCTTCAAGCAAACTATCATGCAAAAGTGCAAGCGTATCTGGAGTATCATCAACAACAAGAACAAGTGCTCCATCAGCCATTATTTTTTCTCCAAATACCGTTCAATAAACTGCTTCATGCCATCGAGATCAAATGAATCAGCCATTTCTGTTAATGTCGAAATAAACGCTGAATTCGCCTCACCGTTTTGAGTAATTCCTTTAATCATGTTGCGAATACCTTGCATATAACCAAGGTTTATCATATTTAATAACGATTCTAATCGCTCACTTGAAGGAGGCTCATATTGTCTGTTGTTTGTTAAAGTATCATTAATCTCAGTATACACCCACTCTAATTGCACTTGGCTACCTATCCAGTTAATTAGATCTAATAAATTAATGGGTTTCACTAAAAAATCATCGGACGTAACGCCAGAATCATTCTCAAGATTTCTATCAAATGCATTGGCAGAAATAATACCAATATGGATATGTGAATGATGAATATTACGAATAACATGAATGGTTTCCCAGCCATCCATTCCCGGCATAGCTAAATCCATAAATATAATATCCGGTTCAAATATCTGATAAATTTGTAAACATTCTATCCCTGATCCTACCTCTTTAACTTCAAACCCTAGAGGCGTTAATATATTGACCAATAATTCTCTATCAACTGGCTCATTATCAACAACGAGAATTTTATACTTTGGACCTTTGTAAGCAATAGGCATCTGTACTGAGATTGTTGGTAAAGTCTCCTCTTCTCTTACGCTGGGTAAAAACAATCGCATAGTAAAACAGGTACCCACCCCCTGTTCACTGCTTATGCTCATATCGCCTCCCATTAATTCAATCAGTAGCTTACAAATAGTTAATCCTAATCCTGTTCCTCTAATAGCACTCGATGTACTACCTCTGACAAAAGGATCAAAGATCTTGTCCAATTCATCCGAGCCAATCCCCGCTCCCGTATCCCTTACCTCAACAGATAAAAACTCACGTGCATAGTCAAAGCGAACATAAACACCACCATCTTGTGTATATTTAATTGCATTTCCAAATATGTTTGTAAAGATTTGTGTCAGCCTTTTATAATCTGTGCGTACAACGGCTGGAAGTGTGGATTCAAACGTGTATTCAAATTCAAGCGCCTTATTTATTGCTTGAATCTCAAACATGCTTATGACTTGTTCAATATATTCAGGAAGTCGTACAGATTTTATATCAAATTCTAACTTACCGCCCTCGATTCGAGCAATATCCAAGGTTCCATCAATAAGTGACAACAAATAATCACCACCTCGTAAAATAACATCGGTAGCATGGCGATTAGAGCCTTTAATCTTATCATTATTATTTAATAGCTGAGCGTAACCAAGAATACTGTTTAATGGTGTGCGGAATTCATGACTGATACCTGTTATATAACGACTTTTTGCATCATTTGCTTGCTCTGCTTCAAGCTTTGCTTTCTGTAACTCAATATCTGTTTGCTTATGACGTGTAATCTCTCTTTGAAGTAGCATATTTTGATTATTAGATTCTTGTTGCGCTGCTTTTCTACTTTGTGATGTCAACACAAGCCACCAAACAATAGCACTGCTTACAAGGGTAAGCGCATAAAATGCTTTGAGAAAGCCATCTTGGATCTCTTTTAAAATAATGTCTGAATACTCGGTAACCGTTAAAGAAATATGTACATACATCAAGCCTAAAATGGCTGCCAATACAATAATAGTCAAAAACATGAGTAGCAAATAATGACCTAATCCACCATGTAAACTCGTTGCCCAAGATTCAGGTAAAATCATAGAAACTACACGTTTCCACTGCGAGGATAACGTTGCCTCGGGTTTACAGGAGTCATGGCATCGCACATCAAGACAGCAGCATAATGAACAGATAGGCTCTTGATAGGCTGGACAATACGCCATATCTTCTATCTCATATGCTTTCTCACACACACTACATATTTCAGTCTTTTTAGCAGGATGAAACTGGTGTGGGATTCGAGCTAAATAATATTTACCTTTTGTCAACCACGCTATCAGTGGACTCATCACAAAGGCCGTTATCATTGCAATAAAAGATGAAAAAGAGGCAGCCTCAGAACCAAATGCACCTAAAAATGCAGATGTTGACAATAACGATGCCAAAGTCATAGAACCAACACCGACCGGGTTAATATCATATAAGTAAGCGCGCCGAAACTCGACTCCTTTCGGGCTTAATCCCAGAGGTTTATTAACCACCAGATCAGCAACAACAGCTGTAACCCATGAGATAGCAATGTTCGAATAAAGACCTAAGACTTGCTCCAAAGCCTGGAACACGTCAAACAACATAAGTAATGTCGCAATAAAAACATTAAAGACCAACCAAACTACTCGACCTGGGTGACTATGAGTGAGCCGTGCAAAAAAGTTTGACCATGCTAACGATCCTGCATATGCATTTGTTATATTAATCTTTATTTGACATAGCACCACAAAAAATACAGTTATAGCCAACACGACATTCACATTTGAGAATACATAGCCAAATGCAATGTAATACATATTAGTTGGATTTTCTGCCTCATTAAATGACATGCCTGCACGAATAACTAAATAAGCCAACAAAGCACCAATAAGTAATTTCACCATACCTAAAAGAATCCAGCCAGGTCCAGCCGCTATTACACCAAAATTCCAAGCGAATTTATTTTTCTTATTTTTTTCTGGCATAAATCGCAAGTAATCAACCTGCTCGCCAATTTGGGGTAGCAAGGCTAAAGCCACGGCTATCGCACTACCAAACATATAAATATTAAAATTATTATTGTTATCTGTAGTTGTACCCGAAAAATGCCAGAGTTCATTAATGATATTAGGTTCTTTAAATAAAATAAAACTCACCGAACCAAACATTAATAATAACCATATGGGCTGAGTAAACATTTGAATTCCACTGATTAAAGTTACACCATGTGTCACCAAAGGAATCACTACCATAGCGCTGATCAAATAACTAACATAGAGGGGAATATCGAAATATAAGGTGAGCGCATACGCCATAATTGCCGCTTCAAGTGCAAACAATATAAAGGTAAACGTAGCATAGACGAACGAAGAAATCGTTGATCCGATATAACCAAACCCAGATCCTCGAGTTAACAAATCCATATCTAAACCATACTTAGCTGCATAAAAACTAATCGGCATACTGATAAGAAAAATGATCAAACTGGCTGCTAAAATAGCCCAAAAGGCATTATAGAAACCATAGTTTACTGCCAATGTTCCACCAATGGCTTCTTGAACTAAAAATGCAATCGCACCTAAGGCAGTGTTAGAAACACGAAAAATAGACCATTTCCGAAAGGAGTGAGGTGTGTAACGAAGCGCATAGTCCTCAATAGTTTCATTAGCAACCCATGTATTGTAATCACGCCGAGTTTTTACAATACGCTGTGAAGCGGCGACTTCATCTAAAGTCTCTGATGGATTGTTCGTAGCCACTCAATCGTTATCCTTTCTTTTTAAGGTATTGAAAAAATATGTATTTCGATTTTAGAATGTATACATTCTAAAAATAATAATGTTAAAGCATGCCTTCTTTAACAATAAAAGTAACAATATCCTTTAGACCAAGACCTTCTTTCAGATTAGTAAAAACATAAGGCTTTTCACCCCGCATTCGTTGAGTATCACTTTCCATCACTTCAAGAGAGGCTCCCACATAAGGTGCTAAATCAATTTTATTAATGACCAATAAATTAGATCGCGTAATGCCTGGTCCACCTTTTCTAGGGATCTTTTCACCTTCTGCTACATCAATAACATAAATAGTAATATCTGCCAGCTCAGGGCTGAATGTTGCTGATAGATTATCTCCTCCACTTTCAATGAAAATAAGATCTAAATCAGGGAACTTTAGGCTTAAATCGTCTACCGCAGCCAAGTTCATTGAGGCATCTTCTCGAATGGCAGTATGTGGACAACCACCTGTTTCGACACCCACAATACGATCTGCTTCAAGTGCTTCACTTTTAACAAGAAACTGAGCATCTTCTTTTGTATAAATATCATTGGTGACAACCGCCAGCTGATAATCTTTACGCATGGATTTGCATAATGCATCAAGCAATGCAGTTTTACCAGAGCCAACAGGACCACCAACACCAACACGTAAGGGAGATTTTGTATTATTCATCTTTTTGTTCTCTTTTTAATCATGATCTAAATAAGCGCGTATATTGTGTTTCATGTTTTGCGCTCACATATGCCAAGGCGGGAGATGAACTACCAATAGCATCATCATCAAGGTGTAGACCCTCAGCAACGGCTTGTGACAATGACGCGGTCAGATCACGTAAAATACGTTGTCCAGCCACCTGCCCAAGTGGAACAAGTTTAACCCCAGAAATCACACTATTTTCTAACCATGTCCACGCAAAACCCTGTGCCGCTTGCTCCAAAGGTATATGCCACTGATGAGAAGCCAATGCAAAAGAAGCCGTCTGACTTTGTTGAATAATTGTATACCATTCAGTCGAAATCGATAGTTCTAAATCAAGTAATAATTTCGCCATGGCTCTACCGCGGTTATGTTCTTCAAGCCTTAGCTCACTGGTTTCTCGTTGAGCAAGTAAATTATCTGACCAATAGGAAAGCGCTTCCACATCACCCGCCTGGCAGGCTAACATCATACGAGCGAGTAAAGGAATTTCTAAGAATTGTAAATTCGTGTGTATTAAATCGAACAACCAATTGCGTAAATCGTCTTCTGTTTGCACCCACTGACATTCAACAGCCCATTCCAACCCTTGTGAATAGGTAAACCCACCAATCGGTAGCGCGCTACTAGAAAGTTGCATCAACCGTATCAAATTTAGATCACTCACCTGCATCATCCCACATTTTAGTGTTGATGCTGATGATGTGAACCACTGCTACCATAAGCACCAGACTCAGGCTCAAAAGGTGCTGACTCCACTTTTACCTCCAAGCCCAGTCCTATTAACATATCATCTAAGACATGATCATGAAGGTAGCGTAATTGTCCTGCCTTAATTTGCAATGACACATGGCGGTTGCCTAGATGATAACTCGCTCTTGCCATTAACAAAGCATCCTGACAGTGTACTGTAGAAACTCTCTCATTGGCCGCAATTATTTTAACGATTAAGCCTTCGTCACTGCTAAGAAAATCATTATGGTGTAATACTTGACCTCGCTCTAAGAATACACCTACCTCGCGACCATCATCTAAGATTGCTCGCAACCGACTTTTAACTCTACTCTCTAAAGGTAAGGTCAATGTGGCGTGTTCCGATATTGACTCGGCCTTTGGTAACTTTTTAATCAGATTAATCATATTTAGAACAAGAAATATCGTTGTGCCAATGGCAACTCGGTTGCAGGATCACAAGTTAATAGTTCACCGTCGGCAAATACTTCATAAGTCTGAGAATCAACATGGATATCAGGTTGATAATCATTCAAAATCATATCGGATTTTTTGATGTTCCGGCATTTTTTTGCAATGCCAATAAGGCTTTTTAACTCAAGTTCAGATGCAATATCAGCATCAGCGGCTGTCTGTGATATAAAGGTCATTCTAGTAGCATGACGTGCACCACCAAAACTGGCAAACATAGGGCGATAATGTACAGGCTGTGGTGTTGGAATAGAAGCATTGGGATCACCCATTGGCGCAGCCGCAATCATGCCCCCTTTAATAATTAAACTGGGCTTAGTTGCAAAAAATGCTGGAGACCATAAAACCAGATCGGCTAACTTGCCCACTTCAATTGAACCCACTTCATGGGATATACCATGTGTAATCGCAGGATTAATGGTGTATTTTGCAATATAACGTTTTGCTCTAAAGTTATCCGCATCAGTACCCTTATCTTCAGGCAATAATCCACGTTGCACTTTCATTTTATGGGCTGTTTGCCATGTCCGTGTAATCACTTCACCGACACGTCCCATTGCCTGAGAATCAGATGCAATCATTGAGAAAGCACCTAAATCATGCAGAATATCCTCGGCTGCAATGGTTTCACGCCTGATCCGTGATTCTGCAAAAGCCACATCCTCAGCAATACTTGGGTCAAGATGATGACACACCATAAGCATATCTAAATGCTCATCAATGGTGTTGATCGTATATGGACGTGTCGGGTTCGTCGATGACGGTAATATATAAGATTCACCACAGGCTTTAATAATATCAGGTGCATGACCACCACCCGCCCCTTCTGTGTGATAAGTGTGAATTGTGCGTCCTTTCATTGCCGCCAAAGTATGCTCAACAAACCCAGACTCATTTAATGTGTCGGTATGAATTGCAACCTGCACATCCATCTCTTCAGCCACAGATAAACAGGTATCAATCGAAGCTGGAGTTGTACCCCAATCTTCATGTAATTTTAGCCCAATAACCCCCGCCTCAACTTGTTCTTTGAGTGGTTCAGCGGCACTGGCATTACCTTTTCCTAGGTAACCAATATTCATTGGCAGATCTTCAGCGGCTTGTAACATGCGATGAATATTCCATTTTCCTGGTGTACAGGTTGTGGCATTCGTTCCCGTTGCTGGTCCTGTACCACCACCTAACATAGTGGTTACGCCAGACATTAACGCATCATCCACTTGCTGTGGACAAATAAAGTGGATATGCGAATCAATTCCCCCTGCGGTTAAAATCTGCCCTTCTCCCGCTATCACTTCCGTACCGGGACCAACTAAAATATCAACACCCGGTTGCACATCGGGATTACCAGCCTTGCCTATTCCGACGATACGTCCATTTTTAATACCGACATCGGCCTTAATAATTCCCCAGTGATCTAAAATAAGTGCGTTGGTAATAACAACATCAACCACCTCAGCATCAACGCACTGACATTGCCCCATACCATCACGTATAACCTTGCCACCGCCAAACTTAACTTCATCACCATAAATAGTGCGATCGTCTTCAACCTTTATCCAAAGTTCCGTATCACCTAAACGGACTTTGTCGTCAGTTGTGGGTCCGTACATTTCCATATAGGCTTGTCTAGTAATTGTACTCATGATGTTGTCTCCAATTTCCCCATCACTTCGGCATTAAAACCATAGACAACGCGAGCACCTGCATAGGCAACTAATTCAACTTCTCGCGTTTGCCCAGGTTCAAACCGTACTGCTGTGCCTGCTGCAATGTTTAAGCGGAAACCATAGGTTTTTTTACGACCGAACTTAAGTGCTGGATTGACTTCAAAAAAATGATAATGAGAGCCGATTTGAATGGGCCTGTCGCCCGTGTTAGCTACATCAACTGATACCGTTTCTCGCCCTTCATTTAAGATCAGTTCGCCTTCAGCAACAATTATTTCTCCAGGAATCATAACGTATTCTCCTTAAGCTAAATTTAAACAATGGGGTCATGTACAGTGACAAGTTTAGTGCCATCTGGAAAAGTCGCTTCGACTTGAATATCGTGAATCATTTCTGCAATACCTGACATAACATCATCTTTTGTTAATAAAGTACGCCCATAATTCATTAAGTCGGCCACACTTTTCCCATCACGCGCACCTTCTAAAATCGCGGCACTAATATAAGCAATTGCCTCAGGGTGATTAAGCTTTACACCTCGTTCTTTACGGCGCTCAGCAAGTAATCCAGCTGTGAATAGTAATAATTTATCTTTTTCTCTTGGTGTCAAATTCATCTGAGATCCTAATAATTATGTTGCCCAAATTCTGGGAGAACATGCTTGTCTGTTTAATATAACAGGTCTTAATATCATCCATGTCTGTATAAATATTTTATGACATTGGGCGGTTGAGTTACCTAAATAACGCAATAACAAACACTCTTCAATTAATGTTACAGCTACTAACTGTTCTGAATAATTATTCAACATCAGTCGTATCGTTTCAAATAATTCTTCATCCACTGGGTTCGCAACAAGCATCGCCATTACTGCATGCCCTCTTAGACCTGTTGGTGAGTTTAATCTGTCGTAGTTAATGTTCATTTTTTCGATTAAAAGAGGCCGCTCATCTTGTATAAGTAAAAATTCAAGCTGAACTTCACCACTTGTAAAAATATCATCATTAGTCGGCAAACCAAAACAGTGAAGATCCCAAGCAATAACATGGGCATTTTTATGTAAGTTAAACTGCGTTTTTATTTTAACTTGGGCACCAGGAAAATAGATGTTTTCTTGAGGTAGCCATTCAAGTGTTGCCTTGTCAGCAATAGTTAGGTTTTGTTGTTGCTGGGCTTGCTTGCCCTGACTTCGATAAAACTTAGTTGCGCCAGGAGTCGTTAATAAAGTATGGGCATTGTCTTGAATACGAACATTAATCGTTAATCTATCGCCACCAACAACACCACCAGGTGGGTGGAGAATATACAAATGGCACACGTTACCTTCTGGATAGAATGCACGTTGAACGGCTAAAGGCCCTAGTTGCTTTCGATGAGATAACACTGTTTTATCAGTACCATAACAAAAGTCTAAATCAAGTTGCGCCAGCCAGTCAGAGTATTTACTATCCACCTCACTGCTTGGTACGATCATACGGTTAAATACTCGCTGATTAGTTTATCGCTTAATTCAGTAATGTCTCCTTTTGCAACAGCTCGCCCTCGTTCCATAATGATAAAATTATCAGCAACTTTTCGTGTAATCGGTAATTTTTGTTCAACTAATAATACGGTTAGGCCTATTTCTTTATTCAGACGGTTAATAATATCACCTATTTCTTGCACAATATTAGGTTGTATACCTTCAGTCGGTTCATCCAAGATCAACATAGTAGGGTCTAAGACCAAGGCACGACCAATCGCCAATTGTTGCTGCTGACCACCTGACAAATCGCCACCTCGACGACCTAACATTTCTTTTAACACTGGAAACATCTCATAAATAAAATCAGGGATAGTTCTTATTTTATCTCTTCGTGCAGGCAGACCTATTTTTAAATTTTCTTCAACCGTCAATAGTGGAAAAATTTGTCGCCCTTGTGGCACATAGCCAATACCTAAAGTCGCACGTTTTTCAGCTTGTAGGCTCGCTAGATTTTTTCCTTCAAAGAGGAGTTTGCCTGATTGCACTGGAATCATTCCCATCACACTTTCAACCAGTGTTGTTTTTCCTACACCATTCCGCCCCATTAAACAGGTACATTTTCCCTTTTCTATATTTAAGTCTAAGTCCCATAAGGTATGACTTTCGCCATAGAATTGATTTAACTGTTCAATTTTTAGCATAATTAACTACCCAAATAAACTTCAACAACGCGAGGATCATTTTGCACTTCCTCCATACTACCTTCTGCTAATACTGAACCTTGATGTAATACCGTTACCGTGCGTGCAATAGAGCGAACAAAATCCATATCATGTTCAACTACAATGACAGAGTGTTCTCCTGCTAAAGAGGTTAATAGCTCACCTGTTTTATCCATTTCTTGATGCGTCATTCCGGCAACAGGCTCATCAACTAATAATAAACGAGGACGTTGCATGAGTAACATACCAATTTCAAGCCATTGTTTTTGACCATGAGAAAGCGAGCCCGCACGTTGTAACGCTAATTCTTGCAAGCCGATTTTCACCAGCACTTGTTCGATGCTATCACGTTGTTCACCAGTTAATTGTGCAAACAACGTTGCCCAGACACCTTTGTTACATGCCATAGATAATTCTAAATTTTCAAACACAGTATGATTCTCAAAAACAGTTGGTTTTTGGAATTTACGACCAATACCTGCATTGGCAATTTCTGGCTCACTCATATTGAGCAAATTCATCGTTTGACCAAAATATACCGAACCTTCATCAGGCTGTGTTTTCCCTGTAATAATATCCATCATCGTTGTTTTACCTGCGCCATTAGGGCCAATAATACAACGTAGCTCACCATCATTAATATAGAGGTTTAGATCATTTATCGCCTTAAACCCATCAAAACTAACCGATACGCCTTCCATATAGAGAATGGTATTATGACCCACATCCAAATTAGGGTTGATTTCTGGCATAAGCACATCAAATACTTGATCTCTACGCATTACTTTTCTAAGTTCATCTAATGTACTCATGCGTGTTGCACCTGTTTACGTTCAAACAAACCTGTTACACCCCGAGGCAAATACATAGTTGAAAACACAAATAACCCACCCAATGCATATAACCACACTTCAGGGAAGGCACCGGTAAAATAAGTCTTAGAAAGGTTCACCAAAATCGCCCCAATTACTGCGCCATACAATGTTGAACGACCACCAATGGCAACCCATACAACAATCTCAATTGAAACTAATGGTGAAAACTCTCCAGGATTTATGATAGCAACTTGCGGCACGTATAATGCCCCCGCTATGCCAGCAAGAATCGCAGAGAACGTAAATATCCATAATTTTACATTTTCAACACGATAGCCGATAAACCGCAGTCGATCTTCACCGTCCCGTACGGCTATAGCAACACGGCCTAATTTAGATTTTACGATAGCTCGGCAAGATAAATACCCAGCCGCGAGTGCTATAGCTGATGCTAAGAATAGACTTACTCTAGCACCATCGGTTTGTAATGAAAAACCAATAATATCTTTAAAGTCAGTTAAACCATTATTGCCTCCAAAGCCAAGTTCATTTCTAAAGAAAGCCAGCATCAATGCATAGGTTAATGCTTGAGTGATAATGGATAAATAGACTCCCGTGACGCGTGATCTAAATGTCAACCAGCCAAAAATATAGGCCAGTAAGCCTGGTACCAACATAATAATAATTGCAGCAAACCAGAAATGATCAAAACCTTGCCAAAACCATGGTAATTTTTTCCAATCTAAAAACACCATAAAATCAGGTAATAAGGGATCACCATAAACACCTCGATCACCAATTTGACGCATTAAATACATGCCCATGGCATAGCCACCTAACGCAAAAAAAGCACCATGACCTAATGTTAGGATCCCTAATATCCCCCATACCAAATCAACGGCTATTGCTAATAATGCATAGGTTAAATATTTACCTAATAATGTCACCGTATACGTGCTTAAATAGAAAATATTTCCTTCTGGAACAAACATGTTAAGCAAGGGGACAATAATACTAACCGCCAATAAAACGATTAGAAATATTTGACCTCCACGATCATCTTTTAAGAGATTTTTCAAAAACATTGTGTATCCTTAGGCAGGCTTTAAGCCGAGCGACCTTTTTGAGGGAAAAGCCCTTTTGGTCTTTTCTGAATAAATAAAATGATGAATATCAACACTAATATTTTAGCTAATACCGCACCAGACCAAGGTTCTAATAACTTATTGGTTACACCAAGACCCAAACCAGCAAGCAACGTTCCCCATAAATTACCTACGCCACCGAAGACCACCACCATAAAGGAGTCAATAATATAAGCTTGCCCTAAGTTTGGTCCTACATTCGTTAATTGACTCAATGCCACGCCTGCCACGCCTGCAATCCCCGATCCTAATCCAAAGGTCATCGCATCGACCCAGTTTGCTTTAACGCCCATTGCTTTTGCCATGGCACGGTTTTGAGATACGGCTCTTACCTGTAGACCTAATCGCGTTCTATTGAGAATAATAAATAATGATGCAAATACAATTAAGCAGAAAATAATGATATAAAGTCGATTCCAGGTCAGTGCTAAGGCATCATTTACTTGCCATACACCACTCATCCATGAGGGCGATTCTACCGACATATTGAGTGGTCCAAAAATCGAGCGGACAACTTGTTGTAACACCAAGCTAACACCAAAGGTGGCTAATAATGTTTCTAGGGGGCGTCCATATAAAAAGCGAATAACACCACGTTCAATTAAGATCCCGACTGAGCCAGACACAATGAAGGCAAGAGGAATAGCAATTAATACAGAGTATTCTATCCAATTGGGTAGCATGAGTTGAACAACATATGTTGTATAAGCCCCCAACATAATTAATTCACCATGTGCCATATTGATTACACCCATCACACCAAATGTAATGGCAAGACCTATTGCCGCTAAGACTAAAACGGAACCTAAACTTAAACCAAAAAATAAGATCTCAAGCTTATCATAATCACTGACACGCTTTTCAATCTTGGTAAGCGCTGCTTTTGCTGCCTTCTGTATTTTCTTATCATCATTATTTTCTATCACTTCTGCTAAAACCTTCCTCACACTTGGATGAACACTTGTGCTCACCTCGGCAATTAAAGCTAAATCTTTGTCAGTACCTTCTTTTAATTTTAGCGTTGCAATCGTCAGTGTTAATAATTTGACAACCTCTTCTTCTTTCTCAGATTCTAAACGTGTTTCTAGGGCAGAAATCTGATTGACATCAAGTTGCTCTAACGCTTGTTTAATGGCGTTTATTCTTATATCTTGAGATGGATTATTAAGCTCAACCATTGATAAGGCATTGCGTAACTTTGTTCGAATACCATTGTTTATAATGACTTTTTTCCACTTACGTCCTTTAACCTCGCCAAGATCTTCGCCTGTTAATACTGCTGTTGCATATTTATTACCATCATGATTAGTAATAAAGACAAGCACTTTATCTGCCTTTCTGTAAGATAATTTATTTGCAAGTAAGGCGTTAATAATACTTACTAAACGAGCATCACCTGACGCAATAAGTGCGTCAATAGCTTTAGCTCTAGTCTTTAACTTTGATGCTGTTAGGCCTTCTAAGCTAGACGTAAAGCTTAAAGATACTGCATCAGCTGATTCAGTAGCCGAAACGACTGATAAAAAAGGTAGAAAAGTGAATATTAAAATCCACCATGATTTTGTAATAGTTGTCATTTCACGTATTAACTCTTAAATAAATTCTATTAAATTTTTGAATAATGTTAAGTCGCTATTCAAAAACACCTCTGCCTTGGCTAGACAAAAGTCCTATTTATAATCCTTAAAAAAAAGTGCGTACAGCCCCATTAATTACAAGGGACTATACGCACTTCTATAACTCTAAACTAGTAATAAATTAATTTAGTAGTTTTGACCAGAACATTTAGCCGTTTTCACGTTATAGTTACCACATGATAACGGTGCGCGCCAATCCGAAATAAGGTCTTTTGATCCTTCTAAGAAATCAGACCATGCATCTCCGGCAACAAGCCCTGAAGTTTGCCAAACTATACCAAATTGACCATCATCTTGAATTTCACCAATTAATACCGGCTTCGTTATATGATGGTTAGGCATCATAGTTGAATAACTACCTGATAAATTTGGAACAGATACCCCAATAATAGCTTTCTGAACAGCGCTAGGATCTGTTGTTCCTGCTTTTTCTACCGCATTCACCCACATATTGAAGCCAATGTAATGTGCTTCCATAGGGTCATTAGTTACTCGTTTATCATCTTTAGTATAGGCATGCCATGTTGAAATAAACTCATCATTACTTTCGGCTTCAACACTCATGAAATAATTCCATGCTGCCAAATGTCCTACTAATGGTTTTGTATCCATACCTGAGAGTTCTTCTTCACCTACAGAAAATGCTACAACAGGAATATCTTCAGCTGAAATACCTTGGTTACCTAATTCTTTGTAGAAAGGTACATTAGCATCACCATTAATAGTCGACACTACCGCTGTTTTCTTGCCTGTAGAGCCAAACTTTTTAATATCAGATACTATTGATTGCCAATCAGAATGACCAAAAGGTGTGTAATTAATCATGATATCTTCTGCGGCAACACCTTTAGAGAGTAGATATGCTTCAAGGATTTTATTCGTAGTTCGAGGATAAACATAATCTGTACCCGCAAGAACCCAACGCTTAACCTCTAAATCATTCATTAAATAGTCAACAGCAGGAATAGCTTGTTGATTGGGAGCGGCACCGGTGTAGAAAACATTTTTAGATGACTCTTCACCTTCATATTGAACAGGATAGAACAGTAAGCTATTCGCTTCTTCAAATACAGGCAATACTGACTTCCGTGATACTGATGTCCAACAACCAAACACTGCAGCAACTTTATCTTTTTCTACCAATTCTTTTGCTTTTTCTGCAAATAAAGGCCAATTTGAAGCAGGGTCAACAACTACTGCTTCAAGTTTTTTCCCTAAAAGACCACCCTTTTTATTTTGCTCATCTATCAACATTAACATTGTATCTTTTAATGTTGTTTCACTAATTGCCATTGTGCCCGACAGCGAATGAAGAATACCTACTTTAATTGTATCTTCAGCATACACTCGTCCCGTCATTGTAGCCATTAAAATACTGCTTAAAATTAGCACTGAAACAAAAATACGTTTCACCCTATACAGATTACTCATTATAAATTTACTCCTAAATTAAAAAAATAAAACATTAGTATTGGTATTGCAGACCAATTTTAAATACATCCAAATCTCTCCCGCCATTTGTTCGAAGATCCCCTTTCTGATACATCACTGAAACTCGCGCATTTTGACCACTGATGATGTAATTCAAACCTATTTCTGACTCATTCTTATTATTACCATGATCCGGACTTATATCTGTATATCGAAGATAAGGTTGTACTTTACCAATGCCAATTTCACTAGAAAATAGATATAAAGCTGTTGCCGTCCATGAATCACCTTCTACAAGGTTTAAACCACCCGTTTTATTATCTGTATCAAATTTTTTGTATTCACCCTCTACTGTTGCCACATTATCATTTGACAAAACTGTTTCATACAGAGCATCAATACTGTAACCTGTAAAATCGCCTGGGTTCACACTAGTTCCCGTGCCATCTTTTTGATATTGATATGCTAAAGCGACAGTAAATATATCTCCAGCACCGCCATAATATGTACTGCTAGTGTAATAGCCTGGATTGCTTTCTACATTTAAGAAGTTATAGCTTATGCGAGCACTATAAAGCATACTATCATCTTGGTTAGAACCGCCTTTTAAACCATCAAATACACCAGTAGCATATGTGAAACGACCTTCGTCACCTAAAGCCCCCCAGACAGCTACACCATCATCACGACCATAAACGCCTGCACCGCCATTATTGTGTGTTGTACTTTGATCTGCTGGATAAAAAGGTGTTTTATTAAAATCATAGGTATTTGCGTAAAAAGGACCACTCATTTCAGCACGATCAGCAGGAACAAGCATACGGCCTGCCCAAATATTAAAAGACGGAGTAAATTCAAATTTTGCAATTGCATCTAGAACGGCATACTTTTCAAGTGTGTTATTCCCACAGAATACACATTCAGTATTCAATTCAAATTTAACATTCTTATGAATTTGACCATTAAGATAGATACGAGCGCTATCCAGATTGAAATCATTTGACCGAGAATTTCCACTAGGTGCAGCATCTTCAATAGAAGCATAACTAGAGCGAACACCAACACCAATACTTAACCATTTTGTGCCATCACCACTTTCTATCTTTGCTCCAGCATTTGCTGTCCCACTTATCATTTGAGACGCCATTAAAACTGCAAGCCCTGTCATTTTTCCTGAAAAACGCATGTACCCTTCCCCCCCATTGAGATGTTAAAAAAACATTGAAATTTCGAGTGCAAGCATACGGGTAAAATTTAAATCATTAAATACGTCAAATTACGTATAAATAATTTGAGGATATAGAACAACGCACAAAGAGCTGTGCGAGCTTATCGAACAACAAACCATATATCGACAATTCAAGATAATCGGTTTATTTTGGGGAAGTCTACTTCTTATTCTGATTTTCTAACGTAACTCTAAAAATGTGCATCGCCCATGATCATAGGTACATACCCGAAATCATTCAAGATGCAGAAATAAGGCGTTGGAAATTATCATTAATTC
>CAYSGK010000023.1:0-17280 GCA_964430395.1 uncultured Methylophaga sp. | reverse complement strand
AACTCAAAATAATAATAGTGGTGTAATTATACGAGGTTTCGCCATTATTTTGGATCTTATACCCATGTTTTAACTAGAACTAGGGGTGCGTTTATTCAATGGGATCTTCATGAATAATAACTTCAGCTGATGGATATAGCTTAACTAAATCTAGTTCAACACGATCAGTAATGGCATGCGCTTCTGATAAACTTAATCTTCCATCCAATTCTAAATGTAATTGAATAAAGACAGTATTTCCAGAACGTCGTGTTCGTAAATCATGTAAGCCTAAAACATCATCATGTCTACGAACTCGGTTTTTGATTCTTTCGCGCTCTTCATCTGGCAATTCATGATCCATTAATAAATCAATAGACTCTCGAATAATCTCCCAGGCACTATATAAAATGAAGATCGCTATTCCAAGCGCGAATATAGCGTCGAATTGCGGCCATCCGTAGACTGTTAATATTAAAGCAAGAATAACACTACTATTAACCCATAAATCAGTTTTGTAATGAAGTGCATCTGCTTTTATTGCGGTTGAGTTTGTCTTAGCGATAACATGCTTTTGAAAAGATAATAGTAATAGTGTAGTGATAATTGAGAATAGCATGACCCCTACTCCAATTTCTATTCCTGCCATTTCGGTTTTAGGGTGAAATAATCGACCTGATGCTTGCAATAATAAAAATCCAGCCGATCCTGCAATAAAAAAAGCTTGTCCCATTCCTGCTAATGCTTCAGCTTTGCCATGGCCAAAACGGTGTTCATGATCCGCTGGTTGTAGTGCGTGGCGGACGGCTACTAAATTAATTAGTGAAGCGACAACATCAAGACTAGAATCGAGTAAGGTTGCCAAAACGCTGACTGAATCACTGATAAACCAAGCCACAAGCTTAGCAATAATCAATAATATGGCCGTAGAAACAGAGGCATAAGTAGCCAATCGCATTAATCGTGCAGCATCTGGCTGTTGAGTGCTAGTCATCAGATCGGTATATTGGTAGTAACAAACATGTTTTGAGTATATCTCCTTTTAAGAATACAGGTAAAGAAAATGGTAACGCAGACAGTAACAACTACTCCTTTTAATGATCAAAAACCAGGCACATCAGGATTAAGGAAGAAAGTTACAGTGTTTCAACAGCAACATTATTTGGAAAACTTTGTGCAATCAACCTTTAACGCACTTAATAAGGTAAAAGGTGAAACACTGGTTGTGGGCGGTGATGGCCGTTTTTATAATGAACATGCAGTTCAAATCATTTTAAAAATGGCAGCAGCAAATGGTTTTGCAAGGGCTATTGTAGGGCAAAATGGCTTATTATCAACACCCGCAGCATCATGCATTATCCGAAAATATAGTGCTTTTGGTGGCATTATTCTCTCTGCTAGTCATAATCCTGCCGGACCAACTGAAGATTTTGGTATTAAATATAATGTCAGTAACGGTGGGCCTGCTCCTGAAAATATTACCAATGCTATTTTTGCTAACACACAGACAATCAGTCAGTATCAAATTATTGATGAAGGTGATATAGATCTCAGCACGATTGGTAGTCAGAAGCTAAGAGATATGAAGATTGAAGTTATTGATCCTGTTAGTGATTATGCAGAATTAATGGCTAGTTTATTTAATTTTGATGTGATAAGAAAACTACTCGCTGATACTAACTTTAGTATGCGATTCGATGCTATGCATGCCATCACTGGACCTTATGGGAAAGAGATCCTTGAAAAAGAACTGGGGGCTACTCCAGATACCGTTATAAATGGTATACCTCTTACAGATTTTGGAGGTGGGCACCCCGATCCAAATTTAACGTATGCTAAAGAATTAGTTGCTGAAATGTTTTCGGATAATGCACCTACCTTAGGTGCAGCATCTGACGGTGATGGTGATCGCAATATGATCCTCGGTGATAACTTCTTTGTAACGCCCTCTGATAGCTTGGCTATTATGGCCGCTAATGCACACCTAATCCCTGCTTATAAAAAAGGTTTAACAGGTATCGCACGATCAATGCCAACAAGCCAAGCACCTGATCGCGTTGCTGATAAATTGGGTATTGAATGTCATGAAACACCAACAGGCTGGAAATTTTTCGGTAATTTATTGGATGCCAACCGCGCCACTTTATGTGGAGAAGAAAGCTTCGGTAGTGGCTCAAACCATGTTCGCGAAAAAGATGGCTTATGGGCAGTGTTATTTTGGCTTAATATTCTTGCTGAGCGCAAACAATCTGTAGCTGAAATTGTAAACCAACATTGGCTGGAATATGGACGAAATTACTATACACGTCATGACTATGAAGCCATTCCAAGCGATATAGCTTCACAATTAATGATGGATCTTGAGGACAAATTTTCAAGCTTAGTCGGTCAAACATTAGCTGGGCGTATTGTTCAATATGCTGACAACTTTAGTTACACTGATCCTGTTGATAACAGTGTTTCTCGCAATCAGGGGCTTCGCATTGGTTTTGACGATGGTGCGCGTATTATTTTTCGTTTATCAGGGACGGGGACGGAAGGCGCAACACTTCGACTTTATATTGAATCTTATGAACAAGATGTTGATAAGCTTAATCAAGAAACACAATCTGCACTTCAATCACTTATTTCAGTCGCGGATGATTTAGCAGAAATTACACAGCGTACAGGTCGTGCTACGCCTACTGTCATAACATAATGCAGAAATTAATTTTAGGTTCAAGCTCGCCGTTTAGGGCTGAGTTATTGGCTAAATTGGGTTTGCCATTTGATGTCGCATCTCCCGATATTGATGAACAAGCATTGCCGGGGGAAAATGCAACACAATTAGTGAAACGTTTATCTCTGCAAAAAGCACATGCTATTGCAATAGACCATCCGAATGCATTAATTATCGCATCGGATCAAGTTGCTTTATTAAATGGTACTATTTTAGCTAAGCCTGGAAATCATGAAAATGCCGTTCAACAATTGCAAGCCGCATCAGGAAAGACAGTGCAGTTTTTAACGGGTTTAGCCTTGTTTAACAGCCAAACTGGTGAAATGCAGTCGCTGGTTGAGCCTTTTGAAGTACACTTTAAAACACTCACTTTAGAGCAAATTAATTTTTACTTAGAACAAGAAAAACCCTATCAATGTGCGGGAAGCTTTAAATCAGAAGGACTAGGTATCAGCCTTTTTACAAAACTAAGTGGCGAGGATCCGAATAGTTTAATTGGATTACCGTTGATTCGGTTAATAGCACTATTAAAAAATCAAGGCGTTAACGTGCTACAACCAAATCTTGAATGAGACATAGCTTACTGAGTTGCTTTAGCCTCTTCAGCAGCTTTCATTGCTTCCGCATTATCTGCGGCAGCGGCCATGGCTGCCATGCCTTTCATATTTCTTGCCATTAATTTACGTGCTGCTTTAGAACGCATTTTGTGAGCCATTCCAATAACGAGTGCTTTATTTAAATCTTGCGAATTTAAATAGTCTTGTAAATGTGTCAAATGTGATTCACAAGATTGTAATATGATATTTGCAGAATCTTGCATTGACTTGTGATCTTGAGTTGCATTTAAGCGGCTTGTCATCATACATTTATTATAATCAAAGATAATTTTATACATTTCTGCACTCTCTTCTTCTGAAAGATCTGCAGGTGTTCGTAATGATTCTTCAGCATTATTTTCAAGCGCTGGATTTGCCTCTGTACTCGATGCTTCAACAGCGGCTGTTTCCACTGAGTCCTTTTCTTGACTTGCCTGATTAGCATCGCGGTCACATGCTACCATTACGACCATAATTGCCAAGATTATAAAAGTAAGCTTTTTCATTTTTTCTCCAAAAATATTGATATGTTTGATGTTATTTGAGATTGGATACTATACACTTTATTTTTATTTAGTGTTAGCAGGATCCTTTGAAACTACTATATGAGACAACAACAAAGTAATAATGATTCACGGCTTAGACAAATTAAGCTTTGGTTAATCCAGGTGCTTGATACTGATGACTACCAACTAGTACCTGCATCGAGCGATGCCAGTTTTCGCCGTTATTTCCGAGTGATGATTGAAGATGAAACCTTAATCTTAATGGATGCTCCTCCTGCGCAAGAGGATACACGGCCTTTTATTTCTATAGCCAGCTATATGCTTGAGAACGGGATTAACGTTCCAAAGATTAGTGCTTATGATCTAGCTGTAGGGTTTTTATTACTTTCCGATTTTGGCAATCGTGCTTATTTGGATGAGCTAAATGAACAATCCGCTGATCCCTTATATAAAGCTGCAATAGATAGTTTGATTGCTATGCAGTTAATGCCTGTCGATACCATTAGGCTACCTGAATACAATAGTGCTTTATTGCAGCAAGAAATGTCACTATTTCCTGAATGGTTTTTAGATAAACACCTTTCTATCGCTGCACCAATATTTTTAACTGAAATGTTTCAACTATTAATAAACAGTGCTCTTGAGCAACCGCAAGTATTTGTTCACCGTGACTATCACTCACGAAATTTGATGCACACACCAGATAACTCACCAGGCATTATCGATTTTCAAGATGCCGTTGTCGGTCCTATTAGCTATGATCTAGTATCCTTATTACGTGATTGTTATATCGAATGGCCAGATGAAAAAGTAGAACAATGGGTCAATTATTATTACGATAAAGCGATTGAAAATAAGATTCTCAGCAAGGATGTATCTATTCAACAATTAACAAAATGGTTTGATTTTATGGGTTTGCAACGTCATATAAAAGTGCTTGGTATTTTTGCACGGCTTAATTATCGTGATGGTAAATCTAATTATATGAATGACTTACCTTTAACATTAAGATATGTCCGTAAAATAAGCGCTAAATATCCAGAATTTTCTGAGCTAAATAGCTTTCTTCAACAACAAGAAAAAATAGCAGCGATTTAATGAAAGCAATGATTTTATCTGCAGGTCGTGGTGAACGTTTACGCCCCTTAACTGACCACACACCTAAACCACTGTTAAAAGCGGGGGAACACAGCTTAATTGAGCATTTAATCATCGCTCTAGTTCAAGCAGGTATAACTGAAATCATCATCAACTACGCACACTTAGGCCAACAATTTCCTGATACCTTGGGTGATGGTCAGCAGTTGGGTGCAAAAATTACTTACTCACCTGAACAACAAAGTGGGCTTGAAACTGCGGGGGGAATTATCAATGCCCTGCCCTTATTAGGTGCTGAGCCATTTTTAGTTGTTAATGGCGATATTTGGACGGATTATCCTTTTGAACAATTGAGTAAGATGGAATTAAAAACAAATAAACTAGCGCATTTAGTTTTGGTTAACAATCCTAAACATCATCCTAATGGTGATTTTTCACTATCCTCTGGTTCGGTTAATCAGCAAGCTAGCAAGAAATTCACTTTTAGCGGAATTGCAGTCTATAGTCCTGCTTTTTTTGCTGGTTTAGAAGTGCAACGCTTGGCACTGAAACCCTTATTGCTAGAAAGCATCGTTAAACAGCAACTGCAAGGTGAGCACTATAACGGCCTATGGTCAGATATTGGTACAATTGAGCGCTTACAGCAACTCAATGAGCAATTAGCTAACCTCAATTCGGGATAAGAATAGCTAGCAATACTATAATTTACAATGACTTATGAACTAATTCGCCGCAAGACACATAGAAAAAACCAAGAATACATCACCAACCAGTGCGTTTATTTTAGTGGTTATCAAGGCAGGTTGACGTAGCAATAGCGAGCTATTGGAAGTCAATCTAACGCAGAGAATCGCTAAAATAAATGTGCTGGATGGCTATTGCTTATCCCGAGTTGAGGTTAGTTAGCGAATAAAAACTCTAATAATGCTTTTTGAGCATGTAGCCTATTTTCAGCTTCGTTCCATACCACGCTATTATTATCATCCATCAGTTCGGCAGACACTTCTTCACCACGATGAGCAGGTAAACAGTGCATAAATAAAGCGCCCTCATTAGCCTGCGCCATAATGTCATGATTCACTTGAAATTCCGCGAAAGCGATTTCACGTTTTTTCTGCTCTTCTTCTTGACCCATGCTGGCCCAAACATCGGTCACAATTAAGTTCGATCCTTTAACCGCCTCACTTACATTATTGAATAAAGTAATCGTTGCATTTGCTGAAGTAACAATATTAGCATTAGGCTCATAGCCTTGTGGTGTGGCAATATTAAGCTTAAAGCCAAATCGATCAGCGGCATTGATGTATGAATGGCACATATTATTGCCATCCCCTACCCATGTGACGGTTTTACCTTTAATCGAACCACGTTGTTCTTGATACGTTTGCATATCTGCTAATAGCTGACAAGGATGATAGTCATCCGTTAATGCGTTAATAACAGGCACAGATGAATTTTCAGCAAACTTTTTCACCATCGCGTGATCAAAAGTACGGATCATCACGGCATCAACCATGCTTGAAATAACACGAGCAGAATCTTCTACCGGTTCACCACGGCCTAACTGAGTATCATTAGGCGATAAGAATATTGAGCCGCCACCAAACTGTACCATGGCTGATTCAAATGAAACGCGGGTACGAGTCGATGATTTATCAAAAATCATTGCCAGCACTTTGTTTTTAAGCGGCTCATATATTTCACCGGCTTTGTGCATACGTTTTAGCTCAATTGCACGTACAATTAATTGCTGCAACTCGTCTGATGTTAGATCTTTTAAGGTTAAAAAATGTCTCATTATGGAGCCTATGATTAAGTCTGGGCGAAATGAAGTAACCGCCAAGGTAAGTAGATTGCGTGCAAAATATTCAAATTCAAGGCGAAAAGCGCACATAGTAGCAAGCTATTGTGAAGCTTTTTAACGCAGAAATTGGATGTTTTAGGTGTGATATATGAGTTCATGACTTGGTCGGAGACTCCTTAAGCAACACACTTGATTTCTTGTGACTCTATAAACTCAATCACTAGTTTGCTTGTTTGCTCTACTATTTGTTTAGCTTCATCGGCATTTATAACTAGTGGTGGTAATAGTCTAATAACATTGTCCGCCGTTACATTAATCAATAAGCCTTTATCTAATGCCTGCTGAACTAACGCTGCACATGGCTTAATCAACTCTATACCAAACATAAAGCCGGCTGCACGAATCACTTTAACCTCCGAATAAGCCGATAGTGCTTGTTCAAATCCTTGCACCATCGTTGCACTCAATGTTTTAACGTTCTGTATCAACTTTTCGTTTTCTATAGTGTTTAAAACCGTCAAAGCAACGTTACATACCAAAGGATTTCCACCAAAAGTTGAGCCATGATTGCCTGCTTCTAAAATACCCACAGCATCACCTGCAACTAAACATGCACCAATAGGCATGCCATTACCTAGACCTTTAGCCAACATCATTACATCAGGTAACAAGCCTGCACTGTGCTGAAAAGCAAACCATTCACCAGTACGTCCAATGCCAGTCTGCACCTCATCAAGCATCATCAATAGTTTACGTTGTGTACACAAATCACGTACTTCAGTCAAATAATCAAAGGCTGGAATTTTGATTCCGCCCTCACCTTGTACAGGCTCTAGCATCACTGCAACCGCTTCAGGCCAATGACTTATAGCCATGCGTAGCGCATCAATATCATTGAAAGGAACGCGAACAAATCCAGAGACTAAGGGTTCAAACCCTGCATGAACTTTAGCATTTCCTGTGGCCGATAAAGTGGCCATTGTTCTACCATGGAAACTGCCATCCATTACAATAATAACGGGCTTATCAATACCTTTGCTATGGCCATATTTACGGGCTATTTTTATTGCTGCTTCGTTTGCTTCAGCACCTGAGTTACAAAAGAAGACCTGTTCCATTCCTGACAAGTCAGTGAGTTTATCAGCTAACTGTTGTTGCAAAGGGATATGGTAAATATTAGAAGTATGGATAAGTGTGGCTGCTTGTTCGGTGATAGCTTTTGTGATTGCCGGGTGCGCATGACCTAAATTGCACACAGCGATACCACTCAGTGCATCTAAATACTGCTTACCATCTGTATCAGTTAACCAGGCGCCCTCACCTTTCACAAAGGCAACATCAAGACGTCCATACGTTGGCATGACTGTATTTGTCATAATGTACCCCCACTACTCTCTCTGATAGAGCCAATATTTTTTATTGTTCTAAAATGAAAATGGCAGTTTCAAATGAAACCGCCATAAAATTTGTAACAAAATATTATAAGGTATTTGTTATTGTTATGGAAATTAAAATTCAAATTCTGTTAACAGTCGCCAAGTAGTATTGGGTGTTTTGGAATCAAGACCAAGAATTGCACCTATTTCCCAGTGTAGCTTTTTACCCTTGCCAAACCGAATATCACCTAGCGCTACCGGACCTATCCCACGTGTTCTTTCACCACTATATAATTCTACCGCTGGTTGAAAAAAACGAGAATATCGATAGCGAGACTGTAGCGCCAATGCTGTGTCGAATTCATCATTGATTCTGTCTCCCGATTCATAAATTCCTGAGAAATTGACTGTTGCAACCCATTTCCCCCATTCTTTTTCTGCCAAAATCGCGGTAGAAAACTCCCAAGAATTATTATTATTTTGTTTTTCAAAATCAACTAGAACCCCCCAGTCTGCCCAGTATTCACCTTGTTCAGTAAGTTGATATTTTGCTTCAACTTCATAGCCGTCAATATCTGGATCGCCTTTCTTTTTATCACTGGCTGTTACATAAAACTCCAAAAACAATCGCTCTGAAAATGCTTTTCCGAAGCTCAAACGATAACTGTTTTCATCACTATCTGATATCGTTCTAAATTCAATTTCTCTTTCTAGTAGTTGTACATAAGGCTGGTACACCTTATCAATTGCAGTGCTATCAGCAAAGACTATTTTTGGAAATAGAATAAGAAGTAATAAAAAATAGTTTTGCCATTTCATATTTGTTCTCTTTCTTTAAGATGACTGGCTGTTTTGACAACCAAGAATGTCATAAGCAATAGGCTAAACAGGTATGAATAGACCTGTATTGGTGTTGGTGTTGCCTCATAACCAATCAGGGCATAAAGAAGTTGCCCTAAAACGGATTGTTCACTAATAAATGCCGAGCTATTCCAAAGTGCCTGTTGACTATTGATTATATCAGCCTGAAGCAATAATTGTGTTACTTGTAAAATCATTCCACACGAAATTAAAACCAATAAAAATAATGCTATTTTTAGGCCTCTTCTTGCAGATAAGTTTACTATAAAATAGTAACAAAATACACCTACGCTAAACCCAATACCCATACCTATAAACCCACCTAAAAGCACAGGGCTTCGCATTGCAGGAAGTGAAATAAGTCCATCAATATAAATAAGAATTTCTGATCCTTCACGTGTGAAGGCTAAGGCGATACAAATTGCAATTATCGATGAAATATATTTAGTGTTATCATTTCTAAAGAGAATAATGAAACTGATAATGCCTAGGTAGTTTAAAAAGTGTAGGCTTGCATTCACTATTTCCTGGCCTATTCCGCCCCACGCCATCGAAATAATTTGGATATTAACAGCATAAAAAATAGCACCAATAGCACCTAGTAGTGAACCGATAATTAACCAGTGCTTTGATAACTGTATTGTTTGACTTAATGCTAGAAAAATACTGATGATCAGTGCTGCTTCCAGAACTTCTCGTAAAATTATAATGACTGAATTTATAAGCATAGAAATGAACCCTTATTTTGCAATAATTTGGCCTCTAGCAGTGTTAGGAAAAAACTCACCAAAAAAGGGATATTCTCCTGCAGGCAGTGGGCCAATAAAGATAACCCCTTTAACGCCTGCCGGAATTACTTTTTCACGGTTTAATTCAAAGCTTTCAAACTCTTCCGCTGTTGTATCCTGATTATGGATCACAAGTTTAACTTTGGTATCAGAGGGGATCTCTACTTGGGACGGATAAAATAAATGTTCCTTGATTATTATTTCAACAACCGGTGTTGCCAACACAGCCTTATTTATTATTAAAAGTAAAATAAAATACAAAGAACGGCTTCGAGATGTAATCAACATCTACTCTCCTCCCTGTTTAGGAAATTTAACAAGCACTTTTAATCCCCCTAAAAATTCTGATTTTTCTAGTTTTATTTGAGCGTGATGTAGTTCAACAATATGTTTTACTATTGCAAGCCCTAATCCGCATCCCATTATGCCAGAATCATGCTGATCGCCATTAATACGATAAAAGCGTTCAAACACGCGCTTCAGTTCACTGTCAACTATACCAGGACCAGAATCTTCAATAATAAGGCAATTATTAAGCGATATTTCTGAGAGTGTTATCCGTATTTCGCCCTCATCGGGTGTATATTTTGATGCGTTCAAAATAAGGTTTTGTACCATTGTTTCTAGGGCAAAGGCACTGGCATTTGACACAGTAAATGCCTCTGCTGTCAAACTCACCTGCTGCCCTTTAGATGAAATAAACTCATAATTATCAGCAATAACTTTTTGTACAATTCCAGTTAGATCTACAGTATCATGCTTGAGCATGGCTTGTTCAGGTGAATGATGGTATAACGATAAAATTTGTTCAGTCACATAGGCCATTCGTTCAACAGCTGCTACTAAGGGGATTAATTCACCTCCATATTTGTGATTTTGTTGTAAATTATGGAGCAAAACTTTCAAAGTACTAATAGGGGTACGAAGTTCATGTGCAGCATCGGCTGAAAAATGCTGTTCTCGTAAAAAAGCGGCATTAAGTCTTGCTAATAAAGCGTTGGTTGTTGTCACTAGCTGAGTAAGTTCTTCAGGTGTATTCTGCAAGATGATCGGGCTTAAATCATCAACTTGTTTATTGCTAAGCTGTAAAGCAAATATTTTTAAAGGTTTCAAACCCAGTCCAATAGCCCACCAAATGACAATTGCAGCTAAAGGAATAGCAAGTACAATCGGAATAATCGATGCGGTCACTATATTTTCTGCAATATTTTGTCTCAGATCGGTGCGTTCTCCCGTTACCACCCATCTATTTAACCGTTGATCATATAATGTGTAGGTTCGCCACCGATAGCCTTTATAATTGACATCATTAAATTGTGCTGCATTTTTGGTGTTACTTAAAAATTGGCTGGGTGCATTATCAGATCGCAGTAATAAAAGTAACTCTTTAGACCAAATTTGAAAAAAAGATTTAGATGAATAATGTGCCGAACTTTGCTTTCTTGAAATAATATCCTGATTACTTGTCGCTATTATCTCAGCTAAATCCTTTAACCGTTGATCAAATAGTTGTTCCGCTTTAGTAATACTCGCCTGATAACCATGAAGTAAAGAGAAAAATGTGACTACGGTAATAATCGCTAATAAAGCAAACAATAAGTAAGTGCGTATCGATTTCATGCTTAAGGTGATTTAATTATATAGCCGATACCACGAAGTGTTTGAATAAAATTTTGGGGCAGTTTCTTTCGTAAATGATGAATATGCACCTCAATCGTATTACTCGCTACTTCTTCACCCCAACTATATAGCTTGGATTCCAATTTATCACGAGTTTGCACTCGACCAGCATTTTCCATTAGTGCTTTTAAAACCATAAATTCACGTCGCGACAAATCAATTTCTGCATCATCAATGGTGACTTGATGACTGACGACATCAATTGTTACATTATCTATTGTTAAATCTGCATGTTTAGAAGTACTGGCACGTCGTTCAAATACGCGTAATCGTGCCAATAATTCATCCACCTCAAAGGGTTTTGCCAAATAATCATCAGCACCGAGATCTAGCCCTAATACTTTATCTTCAATTGATGTACGCGCTGTCAAAATTAAAATAGGTATCTCGGCACTATGTTTACGTATTATTTTCAATACTTCCGTGCCATCCATATCAGGCAAACCTAAATCAAGGATCACAATATCAGGCAAATCAACTTTAATTGAGCTGATTGCCAAACTGCCTTTTGCCACATGATTAACTACAAAATCTTTATTTTGTAACGATTCTGTTACTGCCTCAGCTAATGCTATGTCGTCTTCAACAAATAAGATCTGCATACGTATTAAAAAAGCTTATTATTGTTCTTAGCTTGTGAGCTTTGTTGTACTTTTGCTAATAATACTGCAATTTCTTTTTGACGCCCTTTGTCTGCTATGGGGCGTTCGGGGCGAGCAGGTGCTTGCTGAGCTTTAAGAAGATATTTTTCGGCTTCTTTATAGTCCCCTTGATCTACTAAAAAATCAGCATAAAAATAATTGCTGTCAATTCCTTCAGGGCTTGTTGCTAAAGCTTTCTCTAAAAATGATTTTGCTTTATCGTCATCACCAAAACCAATTGGCCACCCTGGCACCTTGAAGTATAAGATACCAAGGCTCAAAGATGCCGAACCTGATAACACATTAGCATTTAGCTTAATCGATTTTTCTAAATCAGCCTTTGCAGCCTTAGCATACTTCATCGCACCTAATCCGCCTTTTACGCCAGCATATGCTGAATTTATAATTCCGCGCCATGATAATATGGCAGCACTTTCAGGTGAAGCTTCAACCATGGTATTTGCTTTTTCAATCAATGCTTCATATGCCTTTATTTGCTCTTTTCCTTCTAATAAATACTGTGTTTTTGCCCATTCATGTTGCAAGGTACTAACATCCTGCATTTCAGTAGCATTGGCAACCGAAAATAATGTCCAAAATACTACTCCTAATAAAGCTATCACTATTTTCATTGTTCTCTCCTTATAAATAACGTTTAATGATGGGTAACTGTTTTATAATTGATTTATCAACGATCCTTGGTAATACGCTGTTTATTCTTACAAATAACTTTTCTGGCCACCCCATGTAAAACTGATTCTGAGCGCTTCTAAGAAAGTTAACAAATGCAGCTGCAACTTGCTCGGGCGTATCCATTTTAGTTCCTAGCACATTATTCATTTCTTCTACTTGGGATGTATTAATGGTTGTTTTTGTTGCCCGCGGTGCAAAATATGATACCGAAACTGACGTATCATCTAGCTCCCTATTGAGCGCCTCAGAAAAACCTCTAATACCGAATTTACTGGCACAATAAACCGTTGATCCCGGAAAGCCAATACTGCCAAAGATCGAGCCTATATTAATAATCGATGCCTGTTCTTTTTTCTGTAGTAAGGGTAATAATGCTTGTGTAAGTAATATGGTGCTGGTTAAATTTATCCCAATAATGTTGGCAATTTTCTCGCTATTCATTTCAGAAAACAATGAAAATTGACCTATGCCCGCATTATTAACCAATATATCAATGCCTTCCACTAAATTAGTGCAATATTCAACTAATTTTTGCCGATCTTGCTCATTACTAATATCAGCTTGTACGGCATGATGAGATCCGATAAGTGATTGGCATTGCTCCGTTAATTCCTTTTCATCCAAGCCAACTAAAATTAATGTGGCACCTTCTTGCGCTAATTGTTTAGCTATTTCTGAGCCAATGCCGCCATTTGCCCCAGTTAAAACAATTGTTTGGTTTGTAATCATCATAGTTCCTAATATTAATGCGCCGTAACACTTCTGAATACATCGCCATAGAGTCGATAAACCATTTTGGCACAATGAATGATCAAATCTTGTTCATCTTTATCAGTAATTTGATTCATTAAGCCTTCAAAGAATTTTACATGTTCTTGATCAAGCGAGCCATGTGATCGCAAATAACTAAATGCATTATTAGGTAAACCGAGTGATTTTTGAACGCCATCTGCTGCCGCATCAGCCGAAGCAATACTGGTTCCTTCAAGCACATGAACCATGCCAAAAAAACCTAAGGGATTAATTCTATAAATAGTGTCATAGGCATAGGCCACCATTAACTCTGTTTCAGCTGCAGGCTGACTGCTGCGAACCGCTTCTTTATCGGCACCACAGGCCGCAATATCATTCAAGATCCACTCTTGATGGCCTAACTCCTCTTCAATATATTCAGCCACCGCATTACGTAACCATTCTTTTTCTTCAGGTAAGCGTGATCCCACTGCCATTAATAAAGGCGTAGTATGCTTCACATGATGATACGCTTGGGTTAAAAACTCAATGTATTCATCAAGAGTAAGCTCACCAGCTAAGCCTTTGTTAATCAGTGGAGCGGTATATAAACCGGCTTTTTCCGCTGCTGTTTCTGTTTTTAATCGGTCAAAAAAATTCATTATGCTTTACCTTCATATAAATGTTCAATAATTTGGCTGTATTGTTGATATATCGTATCTCTGATTGGTCGACCATTTGATGTAAGCAAGCCAGCCTCAAAAGTCATTGCTTGGTGCACATAGGCCCATCGTCTAATCTGTGCATAACGGGGTAATTTGGCATTAACCTCATCAATTACTTTCTGAGTCTCATCGTATTGCATTGTGTGCTCATACGCTTGTACTAATGCAACGCAAAAAGGTTTGGCATCACCAAAAAGTACGGCATGTCTCAACTTGCCTGAAGCGAGCAGCTCACTTTCAACCCACTCAGGATTAATATTCCGACCAAAACTAGAAATAATTATATTTTTCTTGCGTCCGTCAATATATAGATAGTTTTGATCATCAAAAAATCCGATATCACCAGTATAAACCTTATTTTTATGCCAGCTATTTTCATCCCCCACATATCCTAAAAAAGTATTCTCAGAAACCACTATTTCATTATCTTCAATAGATACGGTGGTATGAGATAACACTTTACCTATCGACCCTTTCTTATTGCTTTCTGGGGTATTCAAGCTTAGCACTGAAGCACATTCAGAAAGACCATAGCCTTCATATGCTGGCAATCCTAGTGATTGCGCCTGTGCCAATAGTTCAGGTGAAACCTTACTCCCTCCTACTGCAATAAATTGTAATGATTTAGGCGCTTGCCAACCTTGCCGAACAGCATTGATTAGTGCCAATAATAATTCAGGTAATACTATTATACTTTGAGGTGAATAGTGAGAAATTGCCTCCGTTAAAACAGGCAAATCAAAACCAGTGCTGCCATTAAAGCCTAATGATTGTTGCGGTAACGCAATAACTGTTCCGCCACTTAATAGGGGTGCATAAATACCGCCAATATTTTCTAATAAAGTACTAAAGGGTAAAATACTTAAATGCTTGGATCCTTCCAAATTAATTGCTTTTAATAATGCTTGAGCTACATTTATTTGATGTGGGCTACTTAAGCACACTCCTTTTGGCTGCCCTGTTGAACCTGATGTAAAGGTGATTTTCGTAGTGTGTTCAGGCAATCTAGACTGAGCGCTTTCAACCGTGACGCATTTTAAACCTGCAATAGGTTTATGATTTGTTATATTTTCGAGACCGTGCTTTAGTTTTACTGAATCATTAAATAAAATAATTGATGCGCCCGCTTGCTTTAAAGCGTGCGTTAATTGTTGTTCCGAGAAAAACATCGGCAAGGGTAATAATATTATTTGATTTATCTGACAGGCTATATCAATAATCACCCAAGCAGGACTATTCTCTTCATGCAATGCAATAACTTTGTTTTTGAAACAAGCAAGTTGTTGCGAGACTCGTACAACTTCATCTTTTAATTGAGACCAGCTATATTGCTTCTGTTGACCAATTAGAGCAATTTCATCAGGCTTGCTTTGAGAAAATCGTTGTACTGTATTCCACAATTCAGACATCAGATTGCAATCAACTCCGCTGCATCACTAATCGTTTTATGATAGTTTTCAAGGATCGACTTAATTACCTTATGGGCATTTAATGTTTCAATAGCATCCGTTAAATTTCCTACCACTACCATAGGTTTATCGTCGTAATAGCTCCCCCAACTTGCACCTTGATCAGCTAATCTTTTAGGATTTGCCTCACAAATAGGCAGTGTTTCTAAGTTTAACTTGCCTAATAAACGCTGCACCTGCTTAGTTGCGGTAAATGTAACCCATTTAAAACCTGCTTGATGCAAAATGGCAACACTTAAAATGAATAAGATCCGACTTGCACTTCCTTTATGTGATGATGAAAGATTGCCAACCTCAACAATTTTTTCGCGATCGATCGGCTGATTTAAACATTTTGTTAGTGTTTGCTCTACTGGAGTATCTAAATAACTTTCTAAAAATAGCGGCTTTTTAGTTGCTGCAGGCTGAAAACCTATGGTGGCAACAATTCCTCTTTCATTAAAAGTCGATAGAATGTATGGCTCAAACGTTTTGACCTGTGCACCATAAATCTCTGCAAAACATTTTTTTACATGGCTATTCACCTGATCTTTTTCAGCTGAAGGTTCAATATCGAATCGAATCGGCATATGAGTAGTTAAAAAACGTTCTTTACGCTGCTGAGCATAATCATGTGGTGCTCCTGATTGTATCTTGATTGCTTCCATAACATAATCCTCTAAAAATTAAACACTTGTTTAACGTATGAATCATATTTTAGAAGCTCAATATTAAATGAAACTTAAGAAAAGAAATATTTTTAATGTCAATTAGGGTCTATTAATCTTTCATAGCCGCCTCACAGCGTTGGAAATGACTTAGCAACTACATCGCATTATTTCCTCCTTGTGAGACAGAAAATAGCTTCCAGCAGTGGTGGATCTGAAAGATCAACAGACCCTAATAAAATACGCTCTAATACTTTCATGCACAGATAATAATGCTGGGATCACAAACAAGACTAAGATAGTAGCAAACATTAATCCAAATGAAATTGAAACGGCCATTGGAATTAAAAACTGTGCTTGCACCGATGTTTCAAACAACAGTGGGGTTAAGCCTGCAATTGTAGTTAATGATGTTAATAAAACAGCTCGTAACCGTTGCGTTGCTGCATTAATAATCGCCTGCGAAGTTGCAACGCCCGCTTCACGTTGCTGTTTAAAAAATGTCACTAAAATGATTGAATCATTAACAACAATACCTGACAAACCAAAGATCCCAAATAAGGACAAAATTGTCAGATCGATCCCCATAAAATAATGCCCAGCTAATGCGCCTATTAAACCAAAGGGTATGGCAGCCATCACCACTAATGGCAAACCATAAGATGAAAATACCCATGCTAAAACTAAATAAATCAAAATAAAGGCTAATATCAATCCTTGTCGCATATCGGCTAAGGTATCACCCTGTTCTTCTGCGCGCCCTTCAAAAGCAACATTCACTCCATAATGCGAGGATAAATCAGCTATAAATTCTTTTTCTAATTGCGTAATAATTTTATCTGCATTATTAATATCTGCATCTACTGTTGCGGTAATATGAATGGCGAGTTTATTATCGCTGTGGCGTAATACATCAAAACCCCGTTTTGTTCCAAAATCTACAACACTGGATAAGGGAGCGCTTCC
>CAYSGK010000022.1:4231-17583 GCA_964430395.1 uncultured Methylophaga sp. | reverse complement strand
TTTCTCTGCATGGAGTGGTGCGTTAGCCACTGCGTCTGACTTAGTATTCTACGGAACACTAGAAGGTTACATCAAGGCGTTAGATGCACAAACTGGTCGTGAATTATGGCGTTTCAAAACTCCATCAGGCATTATCGGTAACGTAAACACTTACAAGCATAACGGTAAACAGTACATCTCAATCCTTTCAGGTATTGGTGGTTGGGCTGGTATCGGTATCGCTATTCCTAGCTTAGAAAACAGCTCTGATGGTTTGGGTGCAGTTGGTGCATACAAATCACTATCTAGCTGGACTAACTTAGGTGGTGTTTTAAGCGTATTTAGCCTATAAGACCTTTAACTATTAGATTTATTTAATAGCTAAAAAGCTAAATAAAGAAGCCCGGCACTTGTGTCGGGCTTTTTTTATGTACATAGAAAAGCCCGACCCGAATCCGAGACATCACGGGTTAACATGTCCATTCAACCCCACTCAGCTCAGGAGTATGATAATGTGAGAACCCCGCGCTTAGTTAAAGGCTATTGTAAAGTCTTTTCCATATAATAAATAGCGTGCTTTGAGTCAGAAATTTTGACCTTTAAAATACCGGGAGATGAAGGTGTAAAATTGAAACGAATAGAAGGGTTTTCACTTAAAGTAATACCGGTTTCTGCAATAATTAAAGGGCTATTGTTATAACTGATTGCTATATTGGTGACATAGTGAGCAGGAATATAATCTCGTGACACAGGATTAAATTGCATGCCACTGTTATTTGGATGACTGATAATAACTTGTGCAGTGGTTGCTTGCCCGGTAGTCGGTTTTCTCATCCGAATTTGAATTTTACCTAGGCGGGCAAGCGATGCCTCTCTATCTTTGCTTGCCGGTGCAGAGCAGCCTCCTGAGGCAACAATGAACTTTTTAACCATATGTAGACTGTCATCATTCATTTCTGCTATTACTCGGACATCACTAAAATTATCCATTCTGATTCGGGTGGAAAGAACCACTGCGCCGAGTGTAGGGCTTAAATGAAAAACAGCAGAATATGGTTGAGGATTGTTATCAACAATAAGATACAACGTTTTGATATGATACTGCGGGGTTTGAGCGCCAAGTGATTTAATGGTGATGGGCATAACCGCCGCATCTTCTACTTTGTTGGGCACTTCAATAAACAATAAGTCATTTGCATTTTCACGGATAAAACGCTGCCCAAAATGAACAGTTTTTAACTGTTCCCAGACAGATGAATCAATACTTTCATCAGCCAAACATAGCTGACTGAATAGCAGGGTTGGCAATAAGATAAGATTAATAATGCTGGGCATTTTAAATGAGAAGTGCATAACTCTTACCTCAAGATAGTGCTGGGTAAAAAAAGGCCAGACATAGTGCCTGGCCAAGAAGAGACGTTTAATGAAGCTGAATTTTTCAATAAACTGGAATAAGTATATCGACTTCAAATAAAATCCAAATCAGAATTACCCTCTTAAAAACTATGATTTAATCCTAAGACCAATATTAGCTGAGCAGTCATTGCCCTGAAAGCATATTCGATCAGGGCAAGGTCTATTATTAGAAACGTATTTTAATCCCTGCAGATACGGTGCGAGGTGCGCCGGGTGAGACAAAACGATTCTCTTGCAGTGTTTGCCCATCTGGTAGATTTTCAACATCATAAAAATTGAAGTTTCTGATGCCCGAGTTTTCATACTCACGATCGAATACATTGTCTACTTTTGCCCAGAGTGAAACCATCTTATGTGGTTGGTAACGGGCATCAAAGTTGAAGGTTGTATAACTATCTACTTTGGGTAAGTCATTTCCTTCATCGCCACGCATATAGCTGCTACCGGCATATTGCAGTGATAGCCCACTGCTAAATGTTGGTGTGAAGTTATAATCAAGCCCCAGCTTAACATTATGACGAGGAATGGCAGGCATTTGGTCGCCAGATTTAACCGTTATACCATTTGGATCAACAACACTTGCTAATGTTTCAGATGATTCAAATGTGGCGTCAATAAAGCTGTAATTACCATACCAACTTAGCTTATTTGTTTGACCGTCTAAGCCTAATTCGATACCTTGGCGCTGTGTTTCATCAACATTAATAAAGTAACCCCCGCCAGCATTATTAGCTAATGTAAATAACAAATCATCTTTTAATGTGGTATGAAATGCCGCTACAGACCAATTAATTGTATTAGATGTTAACTTACCTCTAGCACCAATCTCAAATGTTTTACTAATAACGGGAGCAAGTGGCGGATCAGCCACAAATGAATTAGGTAATTTACAAGGAGCATTAGGATCAGCACAGGTGAGTTCTGCGGCTGTCGGGGTACGGAAACTTTCATTATAGCCCCCATAAACAGTTATGTTATTTTGCAATTTATGACTTAATGATATAGCGGGGTTAAAACGAGAAAATGAATGGTCACCTTCTAAAGCTTCATCTCCCGGATTATTATTATCAATTTTGATGGTAGAGTGTTGGTAGCGTCCACCTAATGATAGTACTGTGTTATCTGATAAGTGTAATGTATCAAGTAATGCTAATGAATAGTTGACACGTTCTGTTTTAATATCAACTTCGACTACAGCATCACCTACTGTGTTTGGCACGATTGAACCATTGCTAAGATCGACAACGCCTTCTTGTGCTACACGGCTGACAAAGTCGGTATCGGCCTTGTCATAACTAAGGCCTATGGTCCATTCATTTTCCATATCAGATAATTGATGATTATGGGTAAATTGTAGACTTGTGCCCCATGTATCTGTTTCAGTGGTTGAGGTACGTTCTTGACCTTCATTGCCAACTGCAAATTCTTCTGTACCATTAGTTACTTTTGCGACGTCATTTTCATCGACGTAGTTTAGACCGGCAGGAACTGCTCCTGCCTGAACACATTGACTTAAGTGAATTGCATTTTCAAGCGTGCCCTCAAGGCCTCCAGCTTCTTCAAGACCACAGTTTATTTCTACATCACCATTAAGTGATTTACGTTCGTAGCTACGGTAAAAAGCATTCGCTGAAACTAGGCTATTATCATTAATCCAATGTGAGGCATTTAAGTTTAAGTGATCTAGTTTATTTTCAGTTTGATCCGGGGATGAAAGAATTGCATCATAACCATTAGACTTTAAGCGACTTTCAGGAACAAAACCATTGCCGATTAGATCAGAATCAACATGAGCGTAACTTAAATCTAAATCGGTGGTGTCTGACCCCCAGCCTATTTTACCGAAAAATTGTTTCAAATCAGAAGGTGAAGCTTCACGCCAGCCATCTTCTTCAAACTTAGTGGCACCGACATACCAATTGACATTGCCACTGTTGCCACCGTGTTGAATAGTACCTTGGCGTCGGCCATCTTCACCTACGGATAATTCTAGTTCAGTTGCATCGTAATTAAAGCCATTTTTTGTATTGACTGAAAGGGCACCGCCTAATGTATTAAGCCCAAATAATGGGTTAGAACCGGGGATTAATGTCACAGTGCTTAATGCAAAATTAGGAATGAGATCCCAGTTAACAGTATCACCAAAACCTTCATTAACGCGGGCACCATCAACATACACTGAAAGACCAATGGCACTACCGACAAGGGGAGAGGCTAGAAAACCACGGTAATTCACATCGTTTTGATAAGGGTTGTTTTGTGCAGAATTAATATCAACACTTCCTAGATTCCTAAACATTAATTCAGACATATCAAGTGCATTTGCATCTTCAATCTTATCTGAACTAATCGTTTGAATATTACCTGCATACTCTTCAATGGGAACACCAATACCAGGTAATGGCGTGACACTGATTACTTCAAGAGATGGTAATTCCATTGAAGATGCAGAATTTTCTGCATAGAGTGTTTGTGAAAAAGTGAGCGTAGTAGCTGAGCTGATTAATAAGGTCAGTAAACGTGGGGTCAATCTCATAGTGTATCCTTTAAAATATCTAATGCGTATTGCAACGTCAATGATACTTAGCAGAATGGGAGAGAAGACGGGCACTGTTACTTTATTTCAATATGAAAATATCCTAATATTGAAGAGGTAATTTCAGCTTAGCTATTTATCTGATTATGTTTAAGTGCATTATATTCAACAGCTAAAGCAATGAGTTCAGTTGAATTAGCAACATGCAGTTTCTGCATTATTTTAACTTTATTATTAGAGACCGTACTTGCGGCAATAGATAGCGTGTCTGCAATTTCAAAACGTGATTTTCCTTCAATAAGCAATAAAAAAATGGCGTGTTCACGCTCTGTTAAACAGGCAAGCTTATCATCTGATAATTGAACGGTTTTCATCGCAATTGCATTGGCAATATCGTTGGACAAATAGGGTTTAGATTGATAATAAACTTGTTTTATAGCTCCAATTAACACAGAGGAAGGCTCACTCTTTAATACATAGGCAAGGGCACCATTTTGCATGGCTCGAGCAACAAAGTTGGTATTATCATGCATAGAAAAAACGATTACTTTAGCATCAGGGTAACGTTGGATTAGACGGGCTGTGCAATCAAGACCATTCATGCCTTTAATCGATAGGTCCATTATGACAACATCGGGATTAAGTTGAGCATACTCTACTAAGATATGCTCACTGCTATCAAGCTCACCAATTACATTAATATCAAACTGTTCAAGTAATAAGCGATAGCCTTCACGCACCCCAATATGATCATCAATAAATAAGACTGTTATGGGCGTTATCATGATGGTTTACCTATCGTTTGGAGCGGAAAATCCAGTTGTAATTTTGTACTATCGGGCGGATAAGGTGTTATATTAAAATGACCATTGAGCATGGAAGCGCGTTCCCTTATACCAATAAGTCCTAGTCCGTTTTTAACGGGATGAATGTCAAGGTTCACTGCACCATCATTAATGATTTTTAAGGTGAGATTTGCCGAGTCTTGATCTTGGTTGGGCGGAAAATATAAATCAATGTTGACGTGATTGGCCTGGGTATGTCGAGAGATATTAGACAAACCTTCTTGTACGGTGCGATAGAGCGTGAGCAATTCTTCTTCGGTCAGATCGGGTTCAATACCATGGAACTCCAGTTGACACTGAATTGTTTTATGAGCATGTTGCCATTGCGTAACCAAGTCTTCAATTGCTAAGGCAACACCGAATTCTAATAGTGGCGGGCGGAGGCTTTTGAGCAGTGAGCGTGTTACAGCATGGAGTGTGTCGACATTATCAATAATCTTCTGACTAGTATCGATTAATAAACTGTTTTCAGTTAATGAAATGGCTTGAATAAGCTCAGCCTGTGTTCGTAATGAGGTTAAATGTTGAGCAAAAACATCATGTAACTCTTGGCAAATAAATAATCGTTCATGCTCTTGATTTTCAGTCATATTCTGAATCAGGAGTCGGTTTTCTGATAATAGGTTGGTGTTCGCGTGTGATTCTGTTTTAGCCTCACGATAACGTCGCCAACTAAACCAAATAAGGCATAGGGATAAGCTCAGCAGAGGGAAGAGTAGTTCATCAGCTTGATATTTTTCAGCTAAACGAGTCCATTGGTAAAATTGCTCAGATAAATTGAAATGAAGAGCAAGCAATAAAGAAAGCAGGGTGATTGTGATGATAATGATCGTATCTCGAGCCAGTTTAAGACGATCGAGATGAGAGAGTGAGTTAGAGTTTAAGTCTATCATTAAAGCAGAATAACGAAAGTTTGGCGGCGAGTGAATCAGTGTGATGAGAATCAGGAGAAAATCCCGTTATCTGACGTGAGTTATGGAGTGAAAAAGAGGCTTTAGCTGCTGATGCAAATACAAGGAGATATTCCCTGTTTTTGTATAAGCCTTTTAAGCGATAATTACAGGAGGAAACACGGAAATTAATAGGAATAACTATGTCGGAAAAGGTGCTAGAAGAGTGGCGCAGTGGCGCTTTGGTTTATGAACACGAATTAAATAAGGTTGTATTGGGCTTAGCACCCGCTATTCGGTCATTAGTCATTGCTATTTTTGCACGCGGTCATGTTCTCTTAGAAGGAAATGTGGGGGTTGGGAAAACTACATTACTCCGTGCTGCAGCGCGCGGATTAGGCGGTGGCTATCAGCGGATCGAAGGGACGATTGACCTGATGCCACAAGATTTAATTTACCATACCTATATAGATCGGGATGGTAAGCCGCGCGTTGATCCGGGGCCCATTTTATCTCAAGGTGAAGCGCTATCTGTATTCTTTTTTAATGAAATCAATCGTGCGCGCCCGCAAGTACATTCTCTATTGCTTCGTGTGATGGCGGAGCGGAGTATTACCGCCTTTAATAAAGAAGTTGAGTTTCCCCATTTATTGGTGTTTGCTGATCGTAATGCCGTTGAAAAAGAAGAAACATTTGAGTTGCCAGGAGCGGCGCGTGACCGTTTTCTGATGGAATTAGAAATTGCGCCTGATGATGATAGCGATGTACATAAAGCATTAACCTTTGAGAGTCGTTTTCATGATACGGACTCTTTAATTGAATCGGTTACCTCAGGAAAGTTAGATTTTAAAGCGCTCACTGCGTTTGCACCGTTAATTCAAAATGCGGTCAAAGCGGGGGAGGCAGTGCAAGATTTTGTTGAACATTTACGGCGCGCGACACACCGACCCCAAGATTACGGTATTCAGTTAGCCGATGTAGAAATGGATGAGTTGATGGTGGCAGGTATGGGGCCTCGTGGTACAAGTATGTTGGTGCGGGCGGCAAAAGTATCGGCGTGGTTGGATGGTCGTCGAGATTTAATGCCTGAAGATATTGCGGCCGTATTTCATCAAGTGGTGGCGCATCGGGTATTTTTCACACCTATTTATGAGCTACAACGTGGTTGGCTAGCACGTGCATATACACAGGCGATTTTGAATAGCGTTCCTACGCCTTAAAGATGGCACAGCAACCACTTATTCATTACCACATTCGTTGGCGACCGTCTGGGCATCAGCCCGGTGCGGGGCATGGTGTTGTGCCGGGTGCTGGTGATCAACTTCGCTCGGTGGTGCCTTTGCGAGATCATCCTGATCCTAGGCGGCTTGATCTTCGTACCAGTGTGCGTGATCCCTTTGAAAATATTTGGGTTCGTGATTTTTATTTAAATTCAGCCTTAAAAGTGATTGTGCTGGTGGATACCTCAGCTTCAATGTCTTATGTCGGTGAGGTGAATCGTTTTCAAGTGGCTAAAGAAGTGGCTTCTCAATTAGCCTTGTCGGCTTATCGAACAGGCGATGCCTTTGGTGTGTATGTCGCAGGCGAAAAGATGAACAAAAAAAGTATGTTGCCGCCGAAAGCGAATCGCAGTGCCTGGGTCTGGTTACAGCGCCATTTTTCGAACATTAAATTGGAAGGTGAACATGCTGATGGTTTATTTGATGTTGTGCCCTATTTGCCACAGAACCCTTGTTTGGTGTTTATTGTTTCAGATTTTCGTTGGCCTGAAGGTAAGCTGAAATCCTTATTGAAAAAATTAAGCCATCATGATGTGGTGCCAGTTATTTTGCAAGATCCGACTGAAATTGATCTGCAGCCCAAGCGCGGTATCGCCATTTTAAATGATGCAGAAACGGGTAAAAAGCAATTTGTATGGATGCGGCCGAGCTTGCAAGCACAAATGAAAGACATGCGAGCGAAGCATATCAAATCAGTTCAGCAGGCGTGTCATGTATTGGGGATGCGTCCTTTTATTGTGCGAGGTGAGTTTCAATCATCGGCAATGACAGATTATTTTCTGGGGGCAAATGCATGAAAAGGCTGTTTATCTTGTGTTTATTTTGGTTTGTGAGCAGTGCGGTTGTTGCCATAGCAGAATCATCAGAGCCAGAGTCAGCAGAACCGCTATTAAATGCAACGGTAACACTGCGAGAGCATGGCTATACTTTGGGTGATATGATTGAGATGCATGCTGAGATCGTATTGGATAAACGCTATGCATTTGATCCAAACAGCCTGCCTCTAAAAGGGCCTATTACGCCATGGTTAGATTTACGTGATATTGCTTTTACCCGAGAAAAAATGCCGGATGAGAGTGAGTTGATTCAAATTGACTTTAAATGGCAATTATTTGGTACGGTCGCAGAGGCACAGCTTATTAATACGCCAGAGATCCTATTGCGCACTTTGCCTGTCGAGGTGGTCGGCAATGAAAATCAACAGACATTGCTACTCCATATTCCGCCGCATGGTTTTTATTTATCGCCGGTGCTCCCTGAAAAACTATCTGATGAGGAAGCGCCTCGACCTATTATACCGCCACCCAGATTTGATACGGCAACGCCATTGAAACTAGGCTTGTTGAACTTGGCATTGGCGTTTTTATTGATCACATATTGGCTCTATATCAAGGATAAAATACCTTGGCTACCTCGCCATCCGGGTGGAATGACCTTATTGGCGCGCCAAATACGAGCGCAAGGGACAGCAAAACAATCACACCTAAGCGAAGCAGATATACGGATGATTCATGCTAGATTGGCAGGCTGTGCGGGGCAAAGTTTATATCCCAATACGTTGGATGTGTTATTTGAAAAAGCACCCTATTTAGTACATGAACAAGACAATATACGTCAATTTTTTGAAGCATCATGGCAATTATTTCATCAAGAAAATACGACAAGTGATGAAATTTCAAAGGACGACACGCTGGCATGGATCCGTCGTGCCGCGATGGCAGAAAGAGCAAGGAGTCTCTGATTTATACATCACGTTTACAGACATCATCGGAGGCTAGTGAATAAATGAATGCCCTCCATTTCTTCAAGCCAGGACTCTTGTGGTTATTACCATTTTGTCTGTTGCCACTCATATCATATGGCGTAAAGCAATTCAGCTATCCCGGATTAGAAGATTGGCCCAAAGATCGTGTATCTGAACTGATACGTTGGGGTGTGCGTAGTGTGGCTGTATTGGCATTGGCAAGCTTAGTGGTGGCAGCCGCGGCACCCTTTACGGAAGGTGGCACGATAAGCCGTATTGGTAACGGAGCTGAAATTGTGATTGTGTTGGATCGCAGTGGCAGTATGAGCGAAAGCTTGGAAGAACAAGATCCAGTTGAACGTGCACGGGGCAAGATGAAAATAAGCCGTATAGGTGCATCGCGGGAAGTGCTATTGAAATTAATGGATCATCGACCCGGTGATACATTTGGTGTGGTGGTGTTTAATGCCTCGCCAATTGCGGTTGCGCCCCTATCTGCCGACAGAGAATTAGCCCGAGCCGCACTTAAAAGTGCCGAAGCCAATAGCTCGGGTTTTACCGCTTTGAATCGTGCATTGGAAATGGGGCTAGGGTATTTTGAAAACAGACCCTATACCGCAACAAGGTTAATTTTACTGGTCTCAGATGGCGATACTAAAATAAAACCCGAAGATGAGAAAATTCTAAAACAACGTTTTAAAGACACGCAAGCGCAGTTAATGTGGATTTATGTGCATACCGGTTATGACTTTTCATTAGAATTTGAAGAAGACATTTCAAAAGATGACGGGGCGGTTGATCCCAATGTCGCATTAAATATGTTGTTTCATTCAATGGGAATGCCTTATCAAGCCTTTGAGGTTAATAGTGAAGCTGGTTTGCAGCGCGCTGTGGCAGAAATTGGCAAGGCGACTAATAAACCCACGCGTTATGAATTTCGTTTGCCACGACAAGATTATGCTGTTTATTTTTATATATTAGCGATGATCTTGTTGGGCATATTGTTCTGGCTAAAACAGATTGAAATTAAGGCATGGAGACAACATTGAAATGAAAAAAATGCACCGCTTGCGGCAACGATTACTGGATTATTTTCCTTCAATGATTTTCGGCATTGCAATGCTATTTTGTGTGGCGACGATATATTATTTTATGCAGTGGCGCGAGGCAATAAGCCTAAATGTAGCCTATGACGATCAATCTATTCTAACGCATCAGCCGACGAATGATAATTATTTAGAAGCCTATAGTATTGGCTATTTATTAAACCAAAATGACAAACCCAATCGTGCATTAAAAGCATTTGAAATTGCAGAGGCGACCAGTGATCCCCATCTTAAAGCATTAGCAAAACACGCTTTAGGTAACTTATATCTGAGTGGCGCTGAATCCATAATGGATGATGAACATGGCAGTCGGCGACTGGTTGCGCGCATTTTATTGGCACGAGAAGCTTATAAAAATGCCCTGCGTATTGAGCCTGATCTCTATGCCAGCCGTTTTAATTTAGAACGACTGGATCGTATTAGCCCCGCTAAACGCGGTTTAGGTCACTCGATGACTGATGGTTATACTATTGGTCTTGATCCCTTTAAACAAAATGGTCGCGCTTTGATGAAAGATAATACCCGTCGTGGATTGCCGTAACGATGCACCATAATTTTAAACATTGGTGGGGGCATTTTCGTCTTCATTTACGCCATATTATTCGAAATGGTGCATTATTTTATATACTGGCAGCCATTGTATTGTTGCCTGTTTGGTTTAACCCACAAATGAAGCTAAACAGCTTGGTGCAAGATACCTTATTTTTGATCGATATTAGCGAAAGCATGAACGTGCCTGATGTGAACTATCCTGAACCGCATTCAGATAGGCTAACCTTAGCGAAGCATATTGTGCGGGAAAGTATGGCAAGTTTACCCTGTGGATCACGCGTGTCAGTCGCCATGTTTGCTGCTGATGAGGCAGTGTTATTATTTGAGCCACTCGAGGTTTGTCGCCATTATCCAGCCATAGAACAAATGGTGATGGGGATCAATCGGCGAATGCGTTGGATCGGTGATTCATTGATTACGAAAACCATTGTTGCCGCCACAAAAGAAGCAAAAGATCGTGGGCTTAATCTGGTGATGATTACCGATGGCGATGAAATGCCGCATAAAGATATTCCCTATATTAACGATTTAATTAAACTGCGTGGTCAGATAAAGGGGATCTTGTTAGGCGTTGGCGGTGATGCATTACAACCTATTCCCAAATTCAATGAACGCGATGAAATGATCGGTTATTGGACAAAAGAAGATGCCGTTTTACAAGGCAATTATCCCGAGTTATTAGCCTATGTCCGACATTTATCACCGGGAGAGCAGGCAGTTGAGGGGATGCTAGATGCTGTTACGGAATATAGCTCATCCTACAATCCAAAAGTAATGAAAAGGGTTTCTGATGCGATTGGATATGATTTGGCTCGCGTACGGGTACCCGATGATGCGGTGGTGGCATTAAATAAAACAGAATTTAGAAAATATGCCTTAGCAGAGCGTGATGCGCGTTGGATTTATGCATTGATTGCTGTGGGGCTAATATTGATAGCGTGGTTCTGGCATTTGATACAGCATGTTAATGCTTACATTGGACGCTTGTATATGAAAATAAAAGCCCCTAAAAGGAGCTGATTAGATTATTATTGCGGTACTATGATTCAAATTGCCAGCAATAATATTTTTGATGATTTAGCCATTTTACACAGTGCGGGGATGAATTCGCTGGAGGCTATACAGACTATTGCTTCATCACACCTAGAAATAACTGTTTGGCCATCTATTATCAGTAAAATTTCAAGTGGTAGTACACTGGCTAATGCCTTGGGTGATTGCGGAATAGTCAATCGTTATGAACAGGAAATTATTGCGGTTGCTGAATTTTCTGGTAGAACAGAGCAGGCATTGTCTTGGTTGGCAAAAAATTATGAAAAACGATTGCGAAGAGTCAGCCAGTTACGTTACAAGCTTATGTTGCCGTTAGCTGTATTGTTGATTGGTATTATTGCTTTCAGCATCTTAACAATAGTCAAAAACCCAGAGGTTACGGTTTTGTCAGTACTGAGCCAAGCGGGGATTATTCTAGTCATAGTATTTGTTATCACTAAGGTGATGCTATATTTATTTCAAAAAGATATATTTAATTTTATAGCTAATAGTAGTTTGCTTAGTCATATAAATCTATATAAGCGTTTATTTGAACAGGTCTTTTTTACGGCTTTGCTTTGGAATAGTAAATCGGGAATAGATTTTAAAACTGGATTTTTAAGAATATCAAAGCTTGTTCAATCCAAGTCATTAAAGAAACGATTAGTGATGACCAGCACCTATTGCGGTCAAGGTTTATCTGTGACGAAAAGTATCCAAAAAGCTGAGCTACCAGTCACAATAGAGTTTATTCAGGTGCTAAATATTGCAGAAGCAAGTGGACGTTGGGATGAAACCGTTGAACATTACTTAAATCAGCAACAAGCTAAGTTAGATATGAATATTGACAGTGTGGTTGAATGGCTACCAAGGATTTATTATCTTTTTATCGTGGTATTTGTGGGATCAATAATTAATTAGAGATTAAACAAGGAAAATCCTGAGTAGGCTAGCGACTATTCCTGAGGCAAGCTATACACACTGGATGTACTATATAGTTCACTGTTTGAAATTGTTCAGGCAGTGTTTTTTTAATTATAAATAGAGAGATTTTATTATGTGGACTACACCAGAATATTCAGATATGCGTTTCGGTTTTGAAGTGACAATGTACATCTGTAACCGTTAATTTGAATAATTAAAATCAGTCTTTTTGTTCCATTGCTGCGTTGGATAGCGTGCTACGAATCTCATGTACTAACGTACACTGCGAGTCTCACTCACTATCCGCCTTGCACTGAAACAAAAATCCTTGATTTTAAAATATTCAAATAAATTGATGATTGCTTGGGGATGAGTTTTCTTATCCCCGAGCAGCTTTATTGTTAAATCAGATAAGTTTGGAACTCAGAATTATCTGATTTAATCGTGACTCAACGGAATTAATTATTTATGTATGTACATGTTTTAGGCTCAGGTGCTGGCGGTGGTTTTCCTCAGTGGAATTGTAACTGTATGAATTGTAAAGGAGTGCGTGATGGTTCGATAAAAGCCACGCCTCGCACACAATCATCAATTGCGGTCAGTGCCAATGGTGAGGATTGGATTTTATTTAATACTTCGCCTGATATTAAGAAACAAATGGATGATTTCTCTGCCTTTCAGCCAGGGAGAAAAGTACGTGATACAGCCATTGCAGCGATAGTGATTGTCGATGCTCAAATTGATCATTCAACCGGTATTTTAATGCTACGAGAACATATTGAACCTTGGGATGTCTATTGTACGGAAGCCGTTCATGGTGATTTAACTAATGGCTTTCCAGTATTTAGTATTTTAGAACATTTTCGTGGTGTCAATTGGCATGAGATTAAGACGGATGAATCATCGTTCACTATTCCAAAAGCAGAAGGTTTAATCTTTACGGCTGTGCCGCTTAAGAGTGAAGCACCGCCATATTCACCACATCGTCATAATACGGTACCTGGTGACAATATTGGTATGCGCATTGAAGATACTCGTACTGGTAAAG
>CAYSGK010000022.1:0-4131 GCA_964430395.1 uncultured Methylophaga sp. | reverse complement strand
CCGGTAAAAGATGCGGCAATTATGGCAAATTGCCCTGAGCGTGAAGTGCGTAAATTATGGGTGCAACGTATTTTGGATCATGATGGCTACGAAGGTGATGTGGGTGGTATCGAAGCGTGGTTGCAATTAGGTGAATCAGTTGGTCTAACACGTGAAGAACTTTGGTCAGAACAACATGTCTTACCAGGTGTACGCTTTGCTGTTGATGCTTATGTCAATTTTGCTCGTCGGGCACCATGGCAGGAAGGTGCAAGCTCATCATTAACAGAAATGTTTGCACCAAAAATTCATCAGGATCGACTAGATAAATGGCCTGATATGTATCCATGGATTGATGAACAAGGATATAGTTATTTCCGTAAGCGTTTAAAGGAAGCTCGTCGTGATGTGCAACATGGCTTGGAAATCACGTTAGATTACTATAAAACACGTGAGCAACAGCAACGTGCAGTTGATCTTTTACAGTTTAAGCTAGACGTATTGTGGACGATGTGTGATGCGATGTGGATGGCGTATATTGAAAAACGACCTCCCTATACGTTTGATCTTGAGGTTCAAAAATGAGTGATCGAGTCTTTAATGATGATACAGTGCCGATGTTGGCACAAGGTTATCGCTTTCAGTGGGAACCAGCACAAAATTGTAATGTATTGCTCTATCCAGAAGGTATGGTAAAACTGAACGGTGGTGCGGGCGAAATATTAAAGCTGATTAGTGAGAAACAACAAACCGTTGCAGAGCATATCGCGGAATTAAAAGTGGTCTTTGATGGCGCAGACTTGGCGGATGATGTGTATCGGTTTTTAGACGAGGCATATAATAATGACTGGCTCAGAAAATAATAATATCCCGGACCGAGCACAAGGAAGTATCGGAAGTGCAATAGGAAAGGTAGGTGATCAGATCCGCCAGCCTTTGTGGCTGTTGGCCGAGTTGACCTATTCGTGCCCATTACAATGTCCATATTGTTCCAATCCCATGGACTTTGCTAATGTTAAAAACGAATTAAGCACAGAAGAATGGATCGATGTATTCAAACAAGCGCGTGCAATGGGCGCCACACAGTTAGGATTGTCGGGTGGAGAGCCTCTAACACGACCTGATTTGGTTGAACTTATCGCAGCTGCACGTGATTTGGGTTTTTATACCAATTTAATTACCTCGGGTGTGGGTATGGATGCCGCTAAAGTGGCTGAATTTAAAGCCGCAGGTTTAGATCATATTCAGGTAAGTTTTCAAGCAAGTTCAGAAGATTTAAATAATCTGATTGCTGGTACGGATGCATTTAAACATAAAATCGAAATGGCAAAAGCCGTTAAAGCCAATGATTATCCGATGGTATTGTGTTTTGTAACCCATCGTCAAAATATCGATCAAATTGATGAGATTTTGGACTTATGTATTGAGTTAGAAGCAGATTATGTTGAATTGGCGACAACGCAATATTATGGTTGGGCTATGCATAATCGCGATCAACTTATGCCAATGAAAGATCAGTTAGTACGTGCGGAAGCGATTGCTCATCGTTATCAGGAAGAGCAAAAAGGTAATATGAAAATCTACTATGTTGTACCTGATTACTACGAAGATCGTCCAAAAGCATGTATGAATGGTTGGGGTAATGTATTCCTTACAGTCACACCTGATGGCACGGCATTACCTTGCCATGCTGCACGAGAATTACCGGGCATGACATTGCCTAATGTTAAAGATATGAGTATTGAAGAAATTTGGAACGGATCAGATGACTTTAATAAATTTCGTGGTTTTGATTGGATGACCGAGCCTTGTCGCAGCTGTGATGAAAAAGAAAAAGACTTTGGTGGCTGTCGTTGTCAGGCATTTATGCTAACGGGCGATGCGTCCAATACCGATCCTGTCTGTAGCAAATCGCCGAACCATCATTTGATTGAAGAAGCGGTTGAAGCGGGTAGACTAGAATCGATGAAATCTGCCATTGAACAAAAACCATTGGTTTTCCGTAACCCTAAAAATTCTAAGCAGATTAGTGCCAAGTAATCTAGCAATCAGAACGCAAGGTCTGACCAAGCAATATGGTCAGGCCTTCGCAGTTGAGCAGCTTGACTTAGAAATTGAAGCCGGTCAGTTTTATGGCTTACTAGGACCAAATGGTGCCGGTAAAAGCACCACGATACATATGCTTACCACCATGACATCTGCCACATTAGGTGATGCTTGGATTGCCGGTAAAAAAATAACGGATGATCCTGTAGCGATACGTCGGACGGTTGGCTTAGTCTTTCAAGATTCTGCATTGGATCGTACCATGTCGATAGATGAAAACCTCCAGTTTGCGGCGGCACTGTACAATTTATCTCCCGAGCAAGCTAATGCCCGAATCGATGAATTATTAACCGTGTTTGGTTTGCAAGATCAGCGAAACAAAAAATTAGTGACGCTATCAGGTGGCCAACGTCGAGCAATTGATATTGCTCGCGGGGTCTTACACAAGCCGAAAGTCTTGTTCCTTGATGAACCGACAATTGGTTTGGATCTACCTAATCGGCGCTCAATTTGGCGTTTTGTCGAAAAGCTGCGTCGTGATGAAGGTATGACCATTTTTTTAACAACACATTATTTAGAAGAAGCAGTCGCCTGCGATCATGTTGATTTTATTCAAAATGGAAGATTAGAACAGGGTGGAACGCCTGCGGACTTAATTAAACAGTTGGCCGAAACTATTCTTGAGATTGATACTGACAAGTCAGAAAATATTGTAAATCAATTAGCTTCTTTATTCGGTGACCCAATACGAGAAGATCAGCACTTGAGCTTTAAGATCATTGCCAATGATGTTGATTTTTCAGCGTTACAAAAAACATTAGGTGATCAAATATCTTCAATGCAGTGGCGTAGACCAAATTTAAACGATGTGTATTTATGGCGTTTTTGTGCTCCAGATACTATGGGGAGTGAAAAATGAGTTGGCGCCCTGTAAAAGCGGTGGTTGGCCGTGAGATGAGTAAGCTGTTTCGTCAACGCGCAAGGTTAGTTAGCGCGATGGTTCGCCCGATGATTTGGCTGTTAGTGATTGGCAGTGGTGTCGGTAGCATGTTGCAAAGTCAGCAACAAGAAGGCTATTTAACATTTTTAGTGCCCGGAATCTTAGCGATGACCTTATTATTCGCTGCACTTTTATCTGCACTCACCTTGGTGTATGACAAAGAATTTGGCGTAATGCGAATGATGATGATTGCACCTATTGCGCATTATTGGATTGTATTATCAAAGTTGATTGCAGCGACATTAACGGCGATGGTTCAGGCAATATTATTATTGTTATTATTAGTTATATTAGGTCTGATTCCAGTAAATATTGCTTTGATATTGCTTGCTCCGGCATTGTTAACGGCAATGTGCTGTGCCTCAATTGGCGGTTTAATTGCGGTTTATTCAAAGAGTATTGATAATTTTGCAGTGATAATGAATTTTTTTATTTTCCCACTATTTTTCCTAAGTGGTGCTTTATATCCGGTAAAACAACTCCCAGAGTTTTTACGCTATGTAGTCTTAGCTAATCCTTTTAGTTATGGGGTTGATTTGCTTAAACATGCTGTACCTAATGTAAATACTGATTTTTCTGTGACTACGGATATTATTATAGTAGTCAGTTTTACCTGTGTTGCTATTTTAGTAGCTTGCTGGCAGTTTTCTCGTGAATCAGTACATGAGCCACTATTTCATCGCAGTAACAAGCGTTAGTGGCAACTTCCTAGACCTTTCTTTTCAAGATAACATTGATGGTATTCTTCAGCAGGCCAAAAAGTATCTGCGGCAGTGATTTCGGTCACAATAGGACGGGCAAAAATATGAGCACGGTTAAGTGTTTTTTTGACTAACTCTGCCTGTTGCCGTTGTTGTTCATTATGGTAAAAAACTGCACTACGATATTGACTGCCAATATCCGGTCCCTGACGGTTTAATGTAGTGGGATTATGTAGCTTCCAAAATACACCTAATAAAGATTCAAAGCTGATAATGTCTGGTTCGAAAGTGACTTCAATCACTTCTGCATGTCCCGTTGTGCCCGTACATACTTGTTTATAATCTGGATCTTCAGTTGTGCCATTAGAATAGCCGACGCGTGTTGACGTAACGCCAGTCACATTC
>CAYSGK010000021.1:0-17703 GCA_964430395.1 uncultured Methylophaga sp. | reverse complement strand
TATATAAAAGGTGCTATAGCAGAGCCTTGAGCAAAAATAATCAACCCACCCAGTAATAGCATGATGATGATGATCGGCGCTAACCAGAATTTTTTTCTGGCACGCATAAATCCCCAAAGATCTTTTAATAAATCTAACATTAGTATGGTCGCTCCAAATTTGTTTTTGAATCGTGCTCATTCAATTCACGATAAGATGATGATTTTTTATCTAGTTTTCGATGCATGGGATCTTTGCCAAATAGTTTCAGTAAGAGTCCTACCGGAAAAAATATCACGTAAAATAAAATTCCCAGGATAATCCGGGTATTGATCCAGTTCATCACTTGGCCAAACTTCATCCAGATTTGATAAGGATACGTCAGTGCCATAGGGACAAGCAGTGCTAACACTATAAGAACAGATGCTATATACCATGGCCATTTCGGATAAGTTAATGAGAACAGGTATGGAATTGCCAACCCAAACAAACCCAGCAAGATAAGTCCTGTTACGATCCCAAATTTACGATAACCTTGTTTATCCAGTTGTTCAATTTCAACACTCATGTTTTAATCCAGTTCATATTCTTCACGCCAATCGTCTTTTTCTGTCCATTGTGGCTGTTTTTCCTTAGTTAGCAAATAATTCTCCAGAACAAGGTAATCCATTTCTGTTCGCATAAAACAGCGATAGGCATCTTCTGCTGTACGTACAATCGGTTCACCACGCACATTAAATGATGTATTGACCAGAACAGGACAAGCAGTTTGTTTTTCAAAGGCATCCAGTAAGTGATAAAAACGTGGGTTTGTTTCCGGATGAACCGTTTGTATTCGGGCTGAATAGTCCACATGTGTCACAGCCGGAATTTCTGAACGTGGAATATTCAGTTTCTCAATACCAAATAACTTGTTTTGTTGTTCGGTCATTTCAAAACATTTGCCTTCTTTGACCGGTGCGACCAGAAGCATATATGGACTTTTTCTATCGATTTCAAACCATTCAGAGACTTTTTCGCATTTAACTACTGGTGCAAAAGGCCTGAATGACTCACGATATTTGATTTTAAGATTCATTATAGACTGCATCTTCTGGCTACGCGGATCGCCGATAATCGATCGACCACCTAATGAACGTGGGCCAAACTCCATTCGTCCCTGACACCAGCCAATCACATTTTCTGAATCAAGGATCTTTGCCAACTTCGGCATCAAACTATTATCATCCAATTTTTCATATTGAGCATTGATAGAGCCGAGATAATCTTCTATTTCCTGATCGCTACATTTAGGACCAAGATAAGAACCCTGCATTGAATCATTCTTATTCACAACTCGAGGTTTGTCTAGATATTCATGCCAAACAGTTAAAGCTGCGCCTAAAGCACCTCCCGCATCACCTGCTGCAGGTTGGATCCAAATATCTTTAAAAGGACCTTCTCTTAGCAATCTGCCATTAGATACACAGTTAAGTGCTACTCCACCAGCAAGGCATAGATAATCTACGCCTAGTTCTTTATGTACATTCCTGGCGATCTTCAGCACAATCTCTTCGGTGACGACTTGAATTGAACGCGCCAAGTCCATTTCTCGTTGGGTAATTTCAGATTCAGCAGCACGAGGCGGTCCGCCAAACAAACGATCAAACTTTTCATTTGTCATGGTCAGACCCGTTGCATAGTTGAAATAGCTCATATCAAGCCGATATGAACCATCTTCCTTCACATCTAATAAATTATCTAGAATCAGATCAACATAGACTGGGTTACCATAAGGCGCCAGCCCCATTAGTTTGTACTCACCGGAATTGACTTTAAAGCCGGTGTAATAAGTAAATGCTGAATAGAGCAGACCCAATGAATGAGGAAAGTTGATTTCCCACTGCAAATCCAGTTTGTTACCGTCGCCTAGCCAGACAGAACTGGTTGCCCATTCACCTACACCATCAAGGCAAAGTACCGCTGCCTTTTCAAATGGGCTGGGATAAAATGCTGAAGCGGCATGCGATTTATGGTGAGAATTAAATAACAGCGCTGGTATGTCACCCGTACTGGATGATTCAGCCTCCAAAATGGACTCAAATTCCTTTTTTAGTGTCGCTTTAAGATAAAGTTTATCTTTTAACCAAACAGGCATGGAGGCTAGAAAGGATTTAAAACCAGAAGGGGCATACGACAAATAAGTCTCAATCAGGCGTTCAAATTTTACCAGAGGTTTATCATAGAAGATTAGATAATCCACATCAGCCAATTTGATTCCTGCCTCTTCAAGACAATATTTAACTGCATAAGCGGGAAAGCCAGCATCATGCTTCTTGCGGGTAAATCTTTCTTCCTGAGCCGCCGCAACGATGTTGCCATCAACGATCAGTGCCGCCGCACTGTCGTGGTAATAGGCGGATATACCAAGTATATTCATTAATTAAACATTTTTATGAGGTTATTTCACAGTCATTTTATCAGAATTTAAGGGTCACTAGTATTACTGTGACTTTTTAATCGGTTTTCACCACATTTTCTATGATTAAACAGATCCAGATATCAATTTAATTTCACTTGCAGAACAGGCAGAATTATAGACCTGTTCATAAGGTGAACAACTATCAAGATCGAGAATCTCAGCTCGATTGAACTGTAACTTCGGAATTACCATTATTTTCTTATGAAGCATCGTCAACTTATGATCAGGCTTACGTGCATGGGCTGTTTCAGCATCAATATTGAGCCGGATAACTAGTGCCGGCACATAGCTTGCCATACATTCATAAAGTCTTTGCTCACGTTTAATCAATTTACGTATTAACCAATTTCCTTGTTGTATTTCCCCGAGACCTGTTCCATCAAAGTAAAATCCAGCTACTTCTGCCTGCGGATAGCGATCGGTGATTATGGCTATTCCTCTTCTCGATTGTGACAACATTTTACGAAATTTATGGGCACGCCATTGTGATAATAAATAAATCACTAAAATAGTCAGTAAATCTGGAGGGGAATCTTTTTTATTATGCGAGCGTTTTGCCTTCTTATCTAAATACCGCCCAAACGACGAACCAATTACAGGTAGGCCTTTTATCCAGCTACCAATATTTCCTGAAGATTGGCCAAGATAAACTAATTCAACAGTTGTTTTATCTTGCAAGTGATTAATTAAATCAGCTGTAAGCGTTGACTTACCAGAACCATCACACCCAACAACAGCAATAACATTGTTAAGTTTTTGTCGAGAATATAGGTTTGAATGACTCATGAAAATATCTGAATTATTTATTAATCATTTTAGTTACACGTTCAAGCACAGACTCGCCTGCATTACGAAAAGCATCTTTGCTGTAGCGAGAGAGAACACGTTTTCTGGCAGCTTTACCCATGGTTGCCAGTTGTTCTGGGGATAACAAAGCATCTGTCAAAGCATTTGCCAAGGCCTCCACATCATTGGGAGGAACCAACCAGCCACTTTTTCCTTGCTCCACAGTATAAGGCATTTGTCCTACAGAACTAGCAATAACAGGTAAACCGGCCTGCATCGCTTCATGTAGCCCTACACATAAGCCCTCAGCTTGAGATGGTTGAATATACAAATGTAATGTAGCCAAAAATTCATACGGTTTTTCTGTAAATCTAATTAGTTTGAAATTTGACAAACCTGCTTGTTTTGCAAGTTTTAAAAGCAGTTCTCTATCACTGCCTTCACCTGCCACCTCTATTTCAAAAGATATCGATGATGTAAAGCCACGCTGCTGTAATAATGCCAGTGATTTTATTAAGACATCATAGCCTTTCATTGGGCGTAAGCGGCCTAAACTACCTATTCTTAATGCTTGTTCCTTCTGCCATGATTTTGCTTGAGGTGCGTCAGGGTTAGCATAAAATATTGGCCAACAAGCTAGGCGCTCAGCTGGAACATCAAATCGTTCAGCTGTCAGCTTTGTGACTACATCTGAGTCTCCTACCCACATAATAGGAATTTTACGAAGAAGTTTCGTTGATCTTAGCTTTTTGGGTTTAAGTAAAGACATGTGTTGCCATGCCACGACGGGTATTTTTCGACGCCAGCCAAGTAATGAACCAATAATTTGAGCGCGTGTTAGTGATGTCCAAATAAGTGTCGGTTTATATATGCTAAGTTCTTTGCTCAACCATCGATACGCAGCCCAATTATCCTTTTTCCCTCCATCACGCACATGAACTTTCAGACCGTCCGCTATCATGGCTGGTAAGCCCATCCCATCCCTACGTTGAAGTGCAAATACTTCAACTTCTGCTCCTGCATCACGAAGTACTCGTGTCGCCGCAGGTACAGGGGATGTTGCACCGCCTCCTAATACGGAATCGATAATATAAGCAATTTTCATGATAACTACTTATTTTTTCTTTTTAGCGTTTGTCTCTCTGGCATATATTGTTGCTGAACCCAGAAAGAATCAGACTGTACACCATCAGGCGATAGAAAAAAATGAACTAAATAAAAATCATTTTTACGTAATAAAGCTTCGATATCCCAGTAAAGTTTTTGACCTTCCCAACAAGATCGATATTCACCCTCGATTTGTATTGATTTTACCTTCGATAACTCATCACCAAATCCTTCCAAGACTTCATAGTTAGCACCTTCAACATCAACCTTCAAAAAATCGATCGATTCAATGTTATATTGACACATAAATTCATCCATTCTGACTACTTCTACATTGATATCGTTAAAGTTACTCGCATCTGAAGATAAACCTTTTTTTAATGAAGATATACCACTATTATTATATTCATTATTTTCTATATCAATCGCATGGAATACCGCCTTTCCATTATAGTTAGAAACCGCTAGATCATAGCTATTAAAATTATATAAATCTCGTACCGCATTAATTATTTCCATATGAGGTTCAAAAATATATACATCAGACTCCTTTAAATTGAATCGTTTTCTAAGATATTCAGCATCCTGAGCATAATTGGCACCAATCTCAAAAATATTCGATGGTTTAAATGAGCAAAACTGTTCGACCATATCGGCATAAATTGCCATTTTGGTACCATTAGATACGGCAGATGGATGAACTTTTATCTTAATTCTTGGCCTTATTTTAATAGCTATTTGGGTATTCGTTATTACCTCAAAAAAACGGCGTATTTTTTTATGCCATTTTCGTTTTTTATATATTGCCATTCAAGAACCTCTTTTCATTTTTTAATCTCACAGAATCACCAAGCTTTCTACTTATGCTTAAGGTTCATCATATTTGTTTATAAGTTCCACTAATCTTAGTTTAATCTCTTCTGGGATCTCAAAGGTATGAATGTAATAATTATCTTCTCCCTCGAATTTTCCTGCAATCAAAGTATCATGCCTGCTTCCCATTAGACCATTGATTGTACTGAGAAAACGGGACATAGCATCATGGTAATCAGATGGATAGAGAATTTTCAGATTATCATAAAGGGCTACTTGCTGACTAATTACTTTTCTCATTTCATGAAATTCCTTACCAGTTACTTTGTCTTTGGCAAGATTTTTACGTAAAAAATCAATTTCATTGATAACATGTTGATAAAACAATGCTGGCGTTGTAATTTGAAAATTTTCAATTTCTCTTTTAACAATGAGTGAATAAATCACTTTATTTAATAATATACGAAGACGAAAAACTGTAAATAAAATATTTTCATGCTGTTTGTTTTTTAGTGCATCTTGTAGTCTTCCCAAATATCGTGTTGTTTGACTATATCGCTTGGGATAGCGATGTTCCTTGCCAAAAGTTACACAGGCAAAGCGAAAATGTTTCATTTTAGCGCGTATATACTTAAATTTTAGCTGATCTTTTTGGTCAAGATAGCCTTGTGAATAAATCTTTTTGACTGTTGCTAGTAGAATTTCTCTGGTTACTCCTTGCTGCCAAATTTGTTGGCATAATCTATAACACTGTTCAAATTGTTCTTGACTATAATCTAAATGGATTTTATCAGGTAATTTTGCATCCAAATCAATATCATCATGCACCAACACGGCTGCAAATAATGCATCACATTGTTGTAAAGAAAAAACAGCCGTAGTGGCAGAAATGGATTTATTATTAACTTGCAATTGTATGTCTAAATAATTGTTCTAAATAAGAAGGTCGGAAGATAAGCAGAAAGTATTAAACAGCCATTGATAATGTTATAATTCCGCTTTAACTCATGCATTGTAAATTCTAACGATAACTAAGGTCAATATATTAGTATTTCTAATATTTTAGCCTCATTATGGATATGAATACACGAATTGCTATTCAAGCAGTAATATCTTAGCTTTTGCATAAAATAGAATATTTTTTACGGAGTATATTGGTGACTGATAATGATTCTGAATTAGCCCCTCTAATTGCCATAATTGGTTGTGATGGCTCAGGTAAGTCGACAGTGAATGAAAGCGTTTTGAATTGGGTTGAGAATTATACTCCCGCTGCAGCCGCACATCTGGGTAAACAATCGGGTAATATCGGTCGGGTTCTTTCAAACCTACCACTTATTGGCAAATGGATTGACCCCCTAATTACGCGTGAAGTAATTGCCGTGGAAAATTCTATTGCAAAGAAAAAAACCCCGGGGCTTTTCCCAGCACTGGTCATGTATGCCTTTACTATTCGACGAATTCGACGATTTAAACGAATGTTAAGTTTACGCCATCAAGGTCTCATTATTATCACCGATCGTTATCCACAACTCAGTCTTCCTGAAGCTTATGATGGCCCATCTTTATCTGATGCAGCACAAGGAAATTTTATTGTACGTTGGTTAGCGAGACGAGAACAGGCCGCATTCGAATGGATGACTGCTTATCGCCCCGATTTGGTGGTTCGACTAAATGTTGATCTAGATACGGCATGTAAACGCAAGCCTGACCATATTAGAGAAAAGTTAAAAAGAAAAATTGATGTCACGCCCCTATTAAGTTTTAACGGTGCACCGATTGCAGAGATTAATACCGTTCAACCTTTGGAAAAGGTGTTAGATGATGTAAAGAAAGCAATTGCACCCATTTTAAATAAACGTGGTTATAAAATCTCTGTTACTTAAGAGTATTTTAAGTATATACTTGAATAATCAATGTAATCATCGACAACTTGTTAAGTTTATGGAGGTCACAATGAAATACTCATTATCATCTTTGCTCTTTCTGATCATCTTTACACTCAGTTCTTCAGCCAATGCAGTCAGCAATAATACATGGGAAGATATCAGCGATATAGGCCTATATTCTTTAGTAGGCACGGCTTTAATATTACCGGCAGCACGTGGTGATTGGGAAGGGTTTCGCCAAGCAGGTTATAGTCTTGGTGTTGCTCAAGGTGCCGCACTTCTTGGTAAAGCCCTTATTCATGAGGATCGACCTGACCATAGCAACAATGACAGCTTTCCATCAGGACATGCCACAGTCGCATTCGCCTCAGCAACAACATTATATCGTCGATATGGTTGGCAAACAGGGCTACCTGCATACGCCGTGGCTACATTAACCGCTTATGCTCGGGTGGATGCCAGAAAACATCATTGGTATGATGTGGTGGCGGGTGCTGCAATTGGTACAGCTAGTGGTTGGTTCTTTACTGATGCCTTTAATGACCAAGTTCAGCTAACACCTTGGTTAGAGGGTGATGCTGGTGGTGTAAATGTATCAACAAGTTGGTAAATAAAGCTTCAGCTTAAGGCGCTTTTTCTTCAATTGTCGATGATTGCCAACCTCCACCTAGTGATTTGATTAAATTAACACTGGCTGTTAAACGGTTGCGCAAAATATCAAGCGCACCGCGTTGATTTGTTAATGCTATTGCTTGCACAATAATAATTGACTGGAAATTAACCACGCCTGATTTGTATTGATTACTCATGGTTTTTACCGCTTCATCAGCTGCCTCTATAGCCTTTTCTTGCTCAGTTGTGGCTGTATCAAGAATTTTTAAAGTCACTAAACTGTCTTCCACTTCACGCAAACCAGTGAGCACCGTTTGTCTATAATTAGCAACAGCTTCATCATAATTTGCCAAGGCTTTAGTCTGTATTTCCTCTACCGCACCAGCTGTATAAATTGGTACAGCTGTTTTGACACCACCTATTAGACCTTTATTAATGGTCACACCAGCAAAGATATCTAGCGAGGGGTAAGCAGCCGATTCAGCGACACCAATTTTAGCACTTGCAGCTGCCAATCTTTGTTCGGCAGCAACAACATCAGGTCGCCGTTCTAATAATTCTGCAGGCAATACCGATGGTACATCAGGCACGCGTAATTGTCCTGATGCCTGTGCAATAGAAAAATCAGCGGGTGTTTTGCCTATTAACACGGCAATCGAATGTTCAAGCTTGGCACGGGTAAGACGCGCCTTATGCCAGGTTACCTTAGTGATACTAAGCTGCGATTGTGCTTGAGCAACATCACTTCTATTGACTACCCCAGCAGCATATTGATTCTGCGTAATTTGCAATGAACGTTCATATGATTCAATAGATTCTTTTAATACTTCAAGATCGGCATCTTGAACCCTCAGTAAAAAGTAATTTTGGGCAATTTGAGCTTGAAGTGCTAATTTTGCAGCCGCCAGATCGGCTATGCTGGCTTTAGCTATCGCTTCACTCGCTTCAATATTACGTTGAACTTTGCCCCATAGGTCAACTTCCCATTTTGCTGCAATACCCAAATCATTAGTGCCTCCCGCAGCAATCGAAGGTGACTTGGCTGCACGTGCAATATTAGCAACAGCTCGCGCTTGTCTTACGCGTGCTTCTATCGCCTGTATTGAATAATTCTTGTTTTCTACTTGTGTCAGTAATTTATCCAGTTCTTGATCTTGGTAAACAGTCCACCACGGCGTATCTGCTGTTTGCTCCCTTGTTGATTGTGTAACCACTTCAGGGATCTCTTTATATTCATCTGGCACATCAACCGCTGGACGTTTATAGTCAGGTCCTAATACGGTACAAGCCGAATTAAAAATTGCGAGAAAGGCAATAAGCGATAGTGTTCGTAAAGTCTTAATATTCATTGTAGCTATCATAGTGTCGAATCCTTCACGACAGGGGTTATAAAATTAGGTCGGCGTATTATGCGACGACCCCATGAACTAAATCGATCAAGATACAAATAAACAACTGGAGTGGTATACAAGGTGAGTAATTGACTCATTATTAGTCCACCACCAATCGCTATACCAAGTGGTTGTCGCATTTCGGCACCATCACCTTGACCTATCGCCAGTGGAATCGCAGCAAGCAAAGCGGCAAACGTTGTCATCATAATCGGTCTGAACCGTAAAAGACAAGCTTGAAATATAGCTTCTTCAGGTTTTATATTCGACTTACGTTGCACATTCAGCGCAAAATCAACCATCATAATGGCATTTTTCATAACAATTCCGATCAGCATAAATATACCAATCATGGCGATAACATTAAAGTCATTCTTTAATAACATCAAAGCAAGCAAGGCACCAACACCAGCAGAAGGTAAGGTTGAAAGTATGGTAAACGGGTGAATAAAACTTTCATAAAGCATGCCAAGCACAATGTATAAAGTAATAATCGCAGCAAGGAAAAGAACAGGTTGTTCATCACTCAGCTGTTTAAAAGCGCGCGCCGCCCCCTGATAACCACTATGTATTGAATTAGGCAAGACTATATCGTTTAAGGCACGCTCAATAGCGTGTGTTGCTTCTGATCTCGATACCCCAGATGCCCTATTATAAGAGATGCTTATTGAAGCTTGTTGATTGAAATGCTTCACCCTTAAGGGAACTTGTATCTGTTTGTAATGCGCAATTAATGACAAAGGCACAAACTCACCATTCGAACGGGTAATATACAACTTATCAAGTATTTGGGGGGATTGTGTAAACTCTGCAGCTAGCCCCATTACAACCCGATATTGATTCTGTGCTTTATAGATAATGGATACCGAACTCTGAGAAAATGCATCGTGAAGCATACCATCAAGTTGTTTGGGGGTAATGCCAAGGCGTGCTGCTGCATCATGATCGACAATAAGTATTGTTTGCCAGCCTTTAGTTTGATCATTGATGTCAATATCTCTCAGCTCGGATAATTTTGCCAAGGCTTGCCGAATACGCGGTTCCCATAGCCGTAGAATATCGACGCCATCGGCCAGTAAGGTCAGTTCACTTGATCCTTTACTCTGATGACCACCTGTTCGAATATATTGAATAGGGGTGAGTTTATAGCCCGCTCCTGGCACTTTTTCTGTTATCTGTTTTCCTACACGTGCCACAATTTCTTTTGCATTGGCCTTTCTTTCAGCAGAAGGTTTGAGCATGATAAATAACGATCCCCTATTAGATTGCCCTCCTCCCGTATAACCCACCACATTTTCCACTGCTGGATCGGCACGTATGATTTCGATAAAACGTGTTAAATAATTTTCCATCATTTTAAAAGAGCTACTTTTTTCTGCATAAATACGACCTGAAATTTGCCCTGTATCTTGTTCGGGAAAATAACCTTTAGGTATAACTGTAAAAAGATATACATTCAGAAATATCGTGATAAACAAAATAAACAGTGTCAGCAGGGAATGGTGTAACACCCACTGTAAACTCTGTCGATATCCTTGTTGTAATATATCAAAAGCACCTTCACTGCAACGATATAAAAAACCATGTCGCTGTAAAGGAGATACCGGTTTAATAAATAAGGCACTCAGCATTGGTGCCGTGGTCAAGGCAACAATAAATGATATGGCAATGGCAACAGTAAGCGTCACTGCAAATTCGCGAACAAACAGTCCGACATAGCCGCCTAAAAATAGCATGGGAATAAACACTGCAATAAGTACTAATGTCATAGACAGCACCGTAGGGATCACTTCTTTTGTTCCAATAAGTGCTGCCTTTTTGGGTGGAACACCGGCCTCTATATGACGTGAAATATTTTCCAACACTACAATCGTATCATCTACCACAAAGCCGACTACAATAGTCAGTGCCATTAAAGAAAGCGTATTTAGGGTGTAATCCAGCAAATACATAACAGCGAATGTACCTATGAGCGAGACAGGTACCGCGACTAAAGGCACGATGGACGCACGTATATTTCGAAGAAAAACAAAGACCACTAAAATGACTAATATCACTGCAAATATTAAGGTATAACCAGCATCATGCAGTGAAGTACGAATTGTAGAGGTGCGTTCCATCATCACATCGACATTGAGAGCAGCTGGCAAAGTTGACTTTATCTTAGGTAATAATCGACTGATGCTATCAACGGTTTTTATAATATTTGCACTGGATGCACGTCTGATAATGATCAGTACCGCAGGCTTACCATTCGCTGAACCAGCAGTGTGAGGATCTTTAACTGAGTCAACAACATTTGCTACATCAGCAAGCTGCACAGCTGTACCATTCTCGCTGTAACCTACAATAACCGGCTTGTAATCATCAGCACTGCTTGCCTGGCTATTGCTGGCAATTTGCCAGTGATGTTCTATGCCCTCAATGACACCTTGTGGTCGATTTGAATTGGCTAATGAAATAGCTCTTCGTACACTATTCAGTGCAATACCATACTGGCTCAATGCTTGCGGATTAAGCTCAACACGTACGGCAGGTAAGGAACTACCCGTAATCTCAACCTCACCCACACCTTTGAGTTTCGATATTTTTTGAGAGATAACCGTCGATGCAAGATCATACATTTGACTTTGCGTCAGTGTATCTGAAGTTAAACCCAAAATCATCACTGGTTCATCTGCAGGATTGACCTTGTTATAACTGGGTCGTACTTCCAAGCCAGAAGGTAATTGATCCTGAGCTACATTTAAAGCCGCTTGCACATCACGTGCTGCACCATTAATATCGCGATCCAGTTCAAAGCGTAACACAATACGCGTTTTACCTTGTGTGCTACGTGAACTCATTTCTGTAATACCTGAAATTCGTCCAAGGGCGCGTTCAAGTGGAATAGTCACCGAGGCTTCCATTGTTTCTGGACTGGCACCTGCTAATTTAGCCTTTACCTCAATGGTCGGAATATCAACATGAGGTAATGGTGAAATAGGCAAAAAATATAAGGCGACTAAGCCTACTAGTATCACACCAATAGAAAGTAAAGTCGTGGCAACAGGTCGATGGATAAATAATGCAGAGATATTCATCTAACTATTAGGTGACGGGGAAGAGAACAAGCGTTCAAAAGTAAGGTAAATAACTGGCGTAGTAAACAAGGTTAATAATTGGCTTGCAATCAATCCTCCAACCAGTGTGATACCCAGTGGATGCCGTAACTCAGCTCCCACACCCCAGGCATACATAAGTGGTAGTGCCGCCAGTAATGCCGCCATCGTAGTCATTATAATAGGGCGAAAACGCAGTAAACAAGCCTGAAATATGGCATCACGAGCTGGTAACTGTTGTTCTCGTTGTGCATCAATCGCAAAATCGATCATCATGATCGCATTTTTCATTACAATACCAATCAGTAGAATGATCCCAATAATCGAAATGACATTCAGATCATTATCAGTCCACCTCAGAGCCAATAAGGCTCCAACACCTGCTGAAGGTAAGCTGGATAAAATGGTTATAGGGTGTATATAACTCTCATACAAAACGCCCAGTACAATATAGACCGTAATAATAGCGGCTAAAATAAGCCATAACTGACTGGTCAGTGAGCTATGAAAAGCCTTTGCTGAACCTTTAAGTTTTATTTGCATGCTGTCAGGTAATTCTAGTTTTTGCTGTACACTTTCAACGGCTTTAATTGCCTCGCCAAGTGAATAACCTTGACTCAAATTAAAGGAAATGGTGTTAGCCGGAAATTGTGCAATTCGATTGATGACCAAAGGCGCTACTTTTTCAGTTATTTTAGCAATTGAAGACAAAGGGATCTGCCGCGCTAAACCTGATTGAGCGCTATCTGAAGATTGTGCTGTTTTGCCACTGCTTATATAAAGTTTGTTGAGATCTGATATATCGTCACGAAACTGAGGTTTTACCTCCAATACAACGTGCTGTTGATTAATTGAAGAAAATAGTGTTGTCACCTGACGCTGACCAAATGCATTATAGAGGGTATTATCCACTTCGACAGGGCTAACACCCAAACGACCAGCTAACTCACGATCAAGTTCAATATATGCTTGCAAACCCTTATCTTGTTGATTACTTGTTACATCAGATAATTCTGGCGCCTTTGTAAGTGCTTGTACCAGTTTGGGTACCCATTTGTGTAGCATATTACTATCAGTGCCCTCAACTGAGATCTGATATTGCGTACGGCTGATACTGTCCTCAACCGTGAGATCTTGCACAGCCTGCATAAACAATTTAATTCCAACAACCTCATTAAGAGGTGGCTGTAATCGTTCAATGACTTCGTTGGCACTCACCTTGCGTTCTGATAAGGGTTTGAGGTTAATCAGAATTCGTCCACTATTAAGTGTTGGATTATTTCTGTCTACACCAATATAGGATGATAAACTTTCAACTGCGGGGTCTTGCAAAATCACTCGCCCCAATGCCTGTTGACGCCGTGCCATCTCTTCAAAAGACAATTGTTCTGGTGCTTGTGAAACACCTTGAATTGCTGCTGTATCCTGAATTGGGAAAAAACCTTTTGGAATACTAATATATAAATTCACCGTCAAAACAAGTGTTGCCAATGCAACGATAATAGTTAAAAACCGATGGCCAAGCACCCAATTAAGTAGATAGCCATAAAAGGCAACAATAGAATCAAATAAGCGATTACTGAGTCGAAAAATGCGCCCTTGCTCGTTCTCAGGCACATGACGTAACAGTCGTGAACACATCATTGGAGTGAGTGTTAGTGAAATAAATGCAGAAATAAGAATAGCGACGGCCAAAGTGATGGCAAATTCTCGGAATAATCGTCCAATCACATCACCCATAAATAATAATGGGATCAATACTGCAACCAAGGAAAATGTGAGCGAAATAATGGTAAAACCGATTTGATGAGCACCCTTGATTGCGGCTTGAAGCGGTGTTTCTCCAGCCTCGATATGTCGCATGATATTTTCAATCATGACTATAGCATCATCGACCACAAAGCCCGTGGCAACAATAAGTGCCATCAAAGTAAGATTGTTGATTGAAAAGCCAGCAAGATATATCACAGCAAAAGTACCGATAAGCGATAGCGGTACCACGATACTGGGAATAATCGTGGCTGAGATATTTCGCAAAAAAACAAAGATAACCATCACCACCAAGGCAACGGCTAGAAGGAGTTCAATTTGAACATCATGTACGGAAGCCCTAATTGTAGTGGTACGGTCAGATAATATTGTTACATCCACACTAGGAGGTAAGTTTGCCTTGAGTTGTGGTAATAACCATTTGATATGATCGACAACCTCAATCACATTGGCATCCGGCTGTCGATGAATATTGATAATCAATGCCGCTGACTCATTCGCCCATGCTGCAAGTCGTGAATCCTCTACCCCATTAAAAACATCGGCCACATCAGACATGCGTATTGCAGCGCCATTTCGATAGGCAATAATCAAATTATTGACATCATCAACAGATTTAAGCTGGTTATTGGTGTTCAGTGTGGAGGCACGTGTCGTTCCGTTAAAGCTTCCTTTTGCTAGGTTTGAATTGGCATTTTTGACTGCAATGCGTAAATCATCAAGAGATAATTTATAGGCCGCAATAATGTTGGGATCAGCCTGAATTCGAATAGCAGGCCGTTGTCCACCACTAATATTAACAAGCCCCACACCAGATAGCTGTGCTATTTTGTTTACTAGTTGCGTTTCAGCCAGTTGCTGAATGGTCGCGAGTGATAATGTCTTTGAACTGAGCGCTATGGTAAGAACGGCAGGATCAGCAGGATTGACCTTACTATAGATCGGTAACTGGGGAAGATCTGGTGGTAACAAATTGACTGCAGCCGTTATTGCGGCTTGCACATCTTGCGTTGCTACATCAAGATCCAAATCAAGATCAAACTGTAAGGTGATAATCGATGCCCCGCCTGAACTTGTTGAAGAGATTTGGTTTAAACCTGGTATTCGACCAAATTGGCGCTCAAGTGGTGCTGTAATAGTTGAGGTAATTATCTCTGGGCTTGCACCAGGATAGAGTGTTGTCACCTGGATAACGGGATAATCAAATTGAGGTAGAGCAGATACAGGCAGTAAGCGATAAGAGAACAGACCAACAAGTAATATTGCCGCCATTAATAATGTGGTTGCAATAGGCCGATGGATAAAAAGACGTGAAAAATTCATTATTTAAATATATGAAAATTAAGCGTTTAAAACTTAGCACTATTTTGTTTTGAAACAATGCTCACTTTTTCACCACCACGAAGTCTATCAGCACCTACAACAACGACTTGGTCACCTAACGATATTCCCTTTATAATCACTGCACGTTCGTTCTGAGAAGGACCAATGGTTATAGGCGTTACAGTTGCGATTTGTTCGTCATTAATAATATAAACAAAACTACCTGGCACACCATATTGAATTGCCGATAGTGGCACTGTAATAGCATTCGTGAGTGTTTCCACAACCATCTTGGCATTAACAAATTGATTGGCATAAAGCCTACCTTCGGGGTTAGGTAGTTGCGCTTTTAATTTTATTGTACCCGTTGTGGCATCTATCTGATTATCGATAGCCAGCAATTGACCCTGAGCTAGTTTTTCTTTTAATGCACGATCATAAATATCAACCTGAATTTTCTCTCCCGTAGCCAATAAATCCAACACTCGAGGCAACTTATCTTCAGGTATCGGAAAAATAACACTAATAGGATCTACTTGCGAAATCTTCACAATTCCTCGACTATCTGATGCTCGAATAATATTGCCCGGACTTATTTGACTAAATCCTGCTCTGCCACTAATGGGCGCGACTATATGTGTATATCCAATCTGTATTTTTGCATTATTAATCACTTCTTGATCGGCTTGTATTGCAGCTTGGTATTGATTCACTAATGATTGTTGCGTGTCTACTAACTGGCTCGAAATTGAATCCTGTTTCAATAAAGTTCGATACCGTTTAAGATCTTTCCTTGCATTGTCCAATAGCGCTTTATCTCGATGTAATTGCCCTGTTGCACGAGTAATTTGTGTTTTAAAAGGACGAGAGTCAATTTCAGCAATAAAGTCACCTTTTTTGACCATTTGACCTTCTTTAAATGCGATTTTCATCAATTGGCCATTAACACGGCTATGCACCTCAACTGTATTAAGCGGCGTTATTGCCCCCAGCCCAAATAAAGAAACGGCAAAATCTTCTTTTCGTGCAGCCGCAACAACAACAGGCGGTAACTCAGGTTTAGCTTGTTCTTGTTGTTGATCCGTTTTTACCAAATCAGCCTTATGAAGATTTGTATACCAAAAAAGTCCTGCTAGCATAATGGCAATCAGTATTATCAACCGTATTGCGCCTTGTTGCATTATGGGTGTGCTTACAGTAATATTTTTAAACTTCTGATTTAATGGCATAAGATCAACTAGTAATTTTGGGGAAGAAAAATTTATTATAGCCTATAAATGGCGTTGATAAACACGATAGCGCTTATAGGCTTTGCCATTGATTGACTCAATAATATTACGCATACCTGCATTGTCTTCTAAGATCCAAGATAATTCAATTTTCTCAGCACCACGCTGGTGTAATTGTTTACGTACTGCATCAATGACTAGAAATGCCAAACCTGGCCCAAGGCGTGTATTTTGAAACTTATGCCTAACCCCCATCAAAGGCACACGGGCAGATTTTGGGTAACGTATTTTAAGCCGCCATAATAGTTTCAGCCAGCCTAGAGGAAAGAGCTTGCCATTAAGCCCTCTAATCGCCTCATTAATATTTGGAAGAGCAACAATAAAGGCAGCCGCTTCACCATCAACTTCTGCGATTTGTATCAATTCTGCATCGACAAGAAAACGAAGGTTATTACCAAGCTCATCAAATTCAGCTTCCGTAAAAGGAATGAAGCCCCAATTATCCTGCCAGGCATCATTAAATATATCACGTAATAATGCCATTTCTGAATTAAAATGTTTTTGATTAATAGGTCGTACATGAACATGATCTGCCGCTTTTTTGATGATTTTCTGCATAACACTAGGAGCTGTGAAATCTGGAGCAATCATATACGCCAAGGTCTCTTTTTCTTTCTGATAGCCACATTGTTCAATACGTTTGCTGTAATAAGGTTTAGCATGTCCCATCATAAACACTGGAGGAGTATCAAAACCATCTATCAACACGCCCATTTCGTCGTTTATTGAAAGGTTAAAAGGACCTCGAATACGCCGAATACCCTGCTCATATAACCATTGTTCAGCCGTATTAATCAATGCATCGAATGTTTCTTGCTGGTCTTCAGCATCTAGCATTCCAAAAAAACCGGTTTCATCATTATATCGTTCTATATGTAATGCATCGATTTGGGCGCTGATACGTCCTACCGGTTTATCGCCACGCCACGCTATCCAAGCTTGCCATTTTGCATGTTGAAAATAAGGATTATGTTTAGTTGATAAATGCATCTGGCGTTCTATTATTAACGGTGTAACCCAAGCAGGATCATTTTCAAAAAGTGTATTAGGAACATCAATAAATTTCTTTAAATCTGCTTTTCCCTCAACAGGAAGTATTTGCAGTGATGTTGATTTGTTTAAACTATTCATAAAAATAAAAAACCATAATATACCCGTGACTATTCAATCTGTAGATTTCAG
>CAYSGK010000020.1:0-18263 GCA_964430395.1 uncultured Methylophaga sp. | reverse complement strand
CAATAATTGAATCGCTACCGGGCATGCGAACAGCCATGTTTTCTATTCTTGCACCGCATTATCATATTGTGCCGCATAAAGGGCCGACTAGAGCTGTAGTTCGATGTCAGCTTGCTTTAAAAGTGCCGAAGGAGTCAGAAAAGGTATGGATACGTGTGCATGATCAGATCCTTCACTGGAAAGAGGGTGAGGCCATGCTATTTGATGATACCTATGAGCATGAAGTGCGTAATGATACTGATGAAACGCGTGCGGTATTATTCTTAGATATTGATCGGCCTATGGATCGTATTGGTAGCTTATTCAATCGAATCATTGTCCGTTTAATTCAAGCAAGTAGTTACGTCAAGCAGCCGCTGAAAAATGTGACTGCATGGAATAAAGAACGGCGACAGTGATTTTCCAATTTGCAGAATCGATACTCTCCCAGTCAAGCTGAGTGGAAGCTTGGCTGGAGTCTTGTGATTTACAAGCAAAAAATATTTTGAAGTAATACTTTAAAATACTTATTTCGTCCCCATCTATAGATGAGTTTAGATCTTCTGCGTGCTTCGCGCTATAATTGTTCGATTTTATAAAAGTAAATGGGCGTCTATTGTCCAATGATTTAGGTAGTTAACACATTATGTTTAACAGTATTTTTCGCAAGATTTTTGGTAGTCGTAATGACCGAGCACTTAAGCAATTACGCAAAATTGTAGATCAAGTAAATAGTTTTGAAACTGAAATTGAGCAATTAAGTGATCAGGATTTGCAAGCAAAAACAGCTGAGTTTAAGCAGCTATTAGCAGATGGAAAAACCATACAAGATATATTGCCCGAAGCCTTTGCGGTTGTGCGAGAAGCAGGTAAGCGCGTATTAAATATGCGTCATTTTGATGTGCAACTAATCGGCGGTATGGTGCTCAATGATGGCAAGATTGCTGAAATGCGTACTGGTGAGGGTAAAACATTAGTGGCTACACTTGCCATTTATCTTAATGCGCTTGAAGGTGAAGGTGTCCATCTTGTAACCGTGAATGATTATCTTGCCCAGCGCGATTCAGCGTGGATGGGTCAGCTTTATGGTTTCTTAGGGTTGTCAACAGGTGTCATCGTCGCAGAAATGGATCAAGATGCACGGCGTGAGGCCTATGCGGCTGATATTACATACGGCACAAATAATGAATTTGGTTTTGATTATCTGCGCGATAATATGGCATTTAGCATTGAAGATAAAGTGCAGCGGAAATTGCATTTTGCCGTTGTCGATGAGGTAGATTCAATTTTAATTGATGAGGCGCGAACCCCACTTATTATTTCGGGTCCAGCTGAAGATAGTTCTGAATTATATAAAAAAGTAAATACGTTTATTCCATACTTGACTAAACAGATTGGTGGTGAAGGTGAGGATGAAGAGATTGAAGTTGCCGGCGATTACACTGTTGATGAAAAAGCCAAACAAGTCTATTTCACTGAAGCGGGACATGAAAAAATTGAGGGAATGTTAGAAAAAGAAGGTATTTTAGATTCACAGGCGAGCTTATATGATGCAGCTAATATCAGTTTGATGCACCATGTGACTGCCGCTTTACGTGCGCATGTACTTTTTCAACGTGATGTTGATTATATTGTACAAGACAATCAAATTGTTATTGTTGATGAATTTACGGGGCGAACAATGCAAGGTCGTCGTTGGTCGGAAGGTTTGCATCAAGCGATAGAGGCGAAAGAAGGCGTCGATATTCAAAATGAAAATCAAACATTGGCTTCAATTACCTTCCAAAATTATTTCAGACTGTATGAAAAACTGTCCGGAATGACAGGTACAGCTGATACAGAAGCCTTCGAGTTACAGTCCATATATGGCTTAGAAGTATTGGTTATTCCGACACATCGTGAAATGCAGCGTAAAGATGAAGCAGATCAGATATATCTTACGCCGCCAGAAAAATATGAAGCAATAGTGAATGATGTGAAAGATTGTGTTGAACGTAAGCAACCCGTACTTGTTGGTACGTCATCCATCGAGAGCTCTGAATATCTACATAATTTGTTAACTAAAGCTAAAGTAAAGCATGAAGTCTTGAATGCGAAACAACATGAAAGAGAGGCACATATTATCGCACAGGCAGGGAGCCCAGGAGCAGTGACAATTGCCACCAATATGGCGGGTCGAGGTACGGATATCGTATTGGGTGGTAGCTTAGATGTTGAATTAGAAGCATTGGGTGACGATGCGAATGAAGCAGAAAAAGAAAAAGTAAGACAAGCATGGCAACAACGACATGAGGCTGTGTTAGCTTCAGGTGGTTTACATATTATTGGTTCTGAACGCCATGAATCGCGCCGCATTGATAATCAGTTGCGTGGTCGTTCAGGTCGACAAGGTGATGCTGGTTCTAGCCGATTCTATTTATCGCTTGAAGATAATTTAATGCGCATCTTTGCATCAGAACGTATGGCGGGCTTGATGCAGAAACTGGGCATGGAAGAAGGCGAAGCAATTGAACACCCTTGGGTATCCCGAGCCATTGAAAATGCACAGAAAAAAGTTGAAGGACATAACTTTGATATTCGTAAACAGCTACTTGAGTTTGATAATGTTGCCAATGATCAGCGCAAAGTAATCTATGATCAGCGTAATGAATTAATGGCAGCTGAAGAAGTAGGTGATGCAGTTATTTCAATGCGTGAATCGGTGATTAGTGATGCTGTTAGTGAATATATTCCACCAGGTAGCATTGATGAACAATGGGATGTTCCAGGATTAGAAAATTCTTTACGTAATGAATTTTCTCTAGATTTGCCGATTGCAGATTGGTTAGAAGCTGAAGATGATTTGCATGAAGAGACATTACGTGAACGTATTATTAAAGCGGCGGAAGCAGCCTGTCAAGAAAAAGAGCAAATTGTAGGCAGTGAAATAATGCGTCACTATGAAAAGGCCATCATGCTGCAAACATTAGATGGTTTATGGAAAGAGCATTTAGCGCAAATGGATTATTTGCGTCAGGGTATCAATTTGCGAGGCTATGCACAAAAAGATCCAAAACAAGAATTTAAACGTGAATCTTTCGCAATGTTTACGAGCTTGCTCGAAACAATTAAGCATGATGTTATTTCCATACTTTTACGTGTACAAGTGCGCTCAGAAGAAGATGTTGAAGCGGTTGAAGAACAGCGTCGTCAGGCAGCAGAAGTTGAATATAAGCATGACCAAGCTGAGGGTATGGCGGGTGAGGATGGCGCAGAAGCTGATGAACACCCTTCACACCAAAAACCCGTTACGCGAGAGGGTAAAAAAGTCGGCCGCAATGATCCTTGCCCCTGTGGTAGTGGTAAGAAATTTAAACAATGCCATGGTGCTATTAGCTAATGTCGGTCAATTTGCCAATGCCGAAACACGCAGATTTATTAGCAGTTTCAGGCATCAAACTTGGCATAGCCAGTGCAGGTATAAAAAAAGAAAATCATCCTGATCTGGTGCTCATGGAATTAGCAGCAGGCACGATAACTTCAGCAGTGTATACCAAGAATACCTTCTGTGCAGCGCCAGTTACTATAGCAAAACAACATCAAAAAGAAGCTAAGCCGCGTTATTTATTGATTAACTCGGGTAATGCTAATGCGGGTACGGGAAAAGCTGGTCTAGAGGCATCACAATCTTGTTGCCAAGCTGTGGCAGAGATTGCTAATGCAGATGCCAATGTGGTTCTACCGTTTTCAACAGGTGTTATAGGCCAGCAGTTACCCGTAGATAAAATAAAACATGCTGTTCCTGAAGCGTTTCAGAATTTAGCAGCAGATAATTGGTTAAATGCAGCACATGCCATTATGACGACTGATACTGTTGCAAAAGCTGTTTCAAAGCAAGTTGAAATTGATGGGCATACGATTACAGTTACTGGTATGGCAAAAGGCTCGGGTATGATTCGCCCCGATATGGCCACCATGTTAGCGTATATTGCTACCGATGCTGCTGTAGACCAAGCTGTGTTAGATGAAATGCTGACAAAAGCAGTTTCGCAGTCATTTAATCGTATTACTGTTGATGGTGATACATCTACGAATGATGCGTGTTTATTAATGGCAACAGCTAAAGTTACACATTCGGAAATCACGGAATTTGAATCGGATCAAGCACAAACACTTTATCGAGTGATTGCTGAGACTAGTCAGCAATTAGCACATGCTATTATTCGTGATGGAGAAGGTGCGACAAAATTTGTAGAAATTAAGGTCAAGCAAGGTAGAGATACAGAAGAATCTCGCCAAGTTGCTTATACAATTGCCCATTCGCCATTAGTTAAAACAGCCTTATTTGCATCAGATCCCAACTGGGGGCGAATTTTAGCCGCTGTTGGGCGAGCGGGCGTTAAAGACTTTGATTTAACAAAAGTAGCCATCTATTTAGATGATGTTTGTATTGTTGAACAAGGCGAACCTTCACAAAGTTACACCGAAGAAAAAGGGCAGCAGATAATGGATAAAGAAGAGTTTATCATCACTGTTGAGCTGGGTCGCGGGAAAGCAGAAGAAGCTGTTTGGACCTGTGATTTTTCCTATGATTATGTAAAAATTAATGCCGAATATAGAACCTAAAAACCAGCAAACTACATGACAATACATAAAATATTCACGCTAAGTGAATTTCTTCATGAAAGTGGGGCAAAATATCGCATTTTTGATATGGGGCGCCGTATTACTAAATTAGCACCGGATGAGTTTGTTGGTTTTGAATGGGCGAAAACACCATATCCTTATCCATTTAAACAGGCGGCTTTATTTGGCGTTATTTTTTGGGATCCCAAAAAATCAGATCAACATTATGTATGGTTCTTAAATTTTCCATTAGATGAGCAAGGTTTATTAAAACAAGCGGCGCGAGATGCTTTCTTAAAAATGCTGTTAGAGCGTGTAGGCGAATGCATGTTGGCGGCAGAGAATGGTCAACAAATTCAAAGTGCACTTAAAGATAGCCCCTATACTTTCTCGCCACGAGAAGAAAAAATGGCAGCGTTTAATGCAGTGGCAACAAAAAGTTTAGGCCTACCCCCGTCATCTCATTATAATGATGCATTAGCCTATTTTACCGGTGACAAACCGCTTAACCAATGGCAATCACTTGCCATGCAAGGGGTGGCAGATGTTGCAATGCGACTTGATGAGCATGAAGAAACATTGAGTTTAATAGAGACCATTCCTAAGCTTTCAGATAAAGTTTTTACTGTATTGAGTAGTTATTTGGAGCATGCTCAGCCTGCTACGGGCATTGTCGAAGAATTAGTTCAGCGTGTTGAAAAAGAATTGCAGGAAAGTGATCCTAATATCCCACGAATCTGTGCTTGTTTACGCGCAGCATCAAATAGCCCAGCGGTTGGTTTAATCGACCACATGGTTACACATGTGCTCAAACATGACTGTAGTAATAATATTGAAATATTAGCAACGATCGTAGGACGAATCTGGCGCGTGCTAGCGGATGAAGCCATTTGCCAATTATTTGTTGGGCGATTAGCCACAAATAATGCTGGACAAGCTGCATTTGGTCAATTATTGGCCGACGCGATGTTTATGCCAGGCTTGCGGGAGCATATTATGCACGCACTTCGCAGCTCCAAACGATCAAAATCACTAAGTCGAGCTGTGGGTGAAATGTTTGGTTAATGAGTTGTCACTATTTTTAACCATTCTTGTTCCATCACAATATCATGTGTATTTTCAAGCCGATCGAGGAATACAATGCCATTAAGGTGGTCAATTTCATGTTGAAATACACGTGCAATAAACCCAGAATAATCGGCTTCAACGACATCACCGAAACGTGATGTGAATTTCACGGTAATGGATGAATAGCGTGGTACTAATGATCTAATACCGGGTATGCTCAAACAACCCTCCCAGTCTTTTATTATCTCATCTGAATGGTTAATAATTTCAGGGTTAATAATGACAATAGGTTCCATCTCAGGCGCATTAGGGTAACGTTCATTAGGCTTAGATGACATAATAAAAAAGCGCTCTGAGATATTAACCTGTGGTGCGGCAATGCCTGCACCTTTACGTCCAATTACAAACGTCAACAAATTATCAAATAGAGTTTGATAAGATTGAGTAATACTACCTACAGGTTTTGCTATTTTACGCAATTCTGGATCACCCAACTGTAATATCTCGAAGTCTTGTTTTGTCATTCTAAAAAGTCCTGTCAATTCTAAACCAGCCTGCGATATTGCACCCTTGTTACTTCAATCTGTATGATTTTTATTTACCCGTCACTCCCGTATGTTGTTAGCGGGAGTCTTGCTTATACCCAGATTCCGGCTAAAAGCCTATCGGGATGACGATGTTGTAAGAACTACAAATTCATTGATTACGGGTAAAAACGGTTATGATCACTTTAACCAAAAAACCAATAAGCCACACCAATTGCAGCCATAATACCTGCAATATCAGCAGCAAGACCGCATGCCGCAGCATGACGAATATTTTTTATGCCAACCGAACCAAAGTAAACGGCTAAAACATAAAATGTTGTTTCAGTGCTACCTTGTACAATGGATGACAGTCTACCAGCAAAAGAATCGGCTCCAAATGTTTGCATGGTATCAACCATCATTGCCCGCGCGCCACTGCCACTAAAAGGCTTCATTAATGCCGTGGGTAGAGCATCAATAAAGCGATCATCAAGCTCCAATGCTAGCACAATATGCCGTAGCCCACCTGCTAATAAATCAAGTGCGCCACTAGCTCGAAACACACCAATAGCGACCAACATGGCGACCAGATAAGGAATAATGGTGATAGCCGTTTCAAAACCTTCTTTAGCACCATCAATAAAGGCTTCATAGGCATTTACTTTTTTAACTACAGCACCCGTAATAAATAACATCACTAAGGAGAATAAAATGACATTACTGATTAAGGCTGATTGTTGTAGCATTTCAGCTTGAGGTAAGTGTGAGAAATAAGATAACAATCCGATAACTAGAGCGGTAAATCCACCTAAATAACTTAAAATCACTTTATCTAATAGATTAATCTTTTGCACATAAGACACCGCTAATAATCCCATGAGCGTAGAAGCATAAGTTGCTATTAAAATAGGGATAAAAACATCGGTCGGATTCACCGCCCCCATTTGTGCACGATAGGTGAATATAGTGACAGGGAAAAGCGTTACAGCAGAAGTGTTAATTACTAAAAATAAAATTTGAGCATCACTAGCTGTATCTTTTAAGGGATTAAGCTTTTGCAGCTCTTTCATGGCTTTAATGCCAAGCGGTGTAGCGGCATTATCTAAGCCCAAAGCATTGGCAGACATATTCATCACCATCGCGCCAAGAGCGGGATGGTTTTTGGGTATTTCTGGTACTAGCTTGGCAAAGAGCGGTGTTAAGCCACGTGTCAGTAAGTCAATAAAACCACTGCGTTCACCAATTCGCATAATGCCTAGCCATAAAGCTAAAACACCTGTAAGTCCTAATGAAATTTCAAACGCGGTTTTTGACAGGCTGAACATTGCCGTCATTAATTGACCAAATATTTCAGTATCACCAAAGGCAAACAGTTTTATCAGGGCAACGATAAAAGCGGTGGTGAAAAAGAAGATCCAGATAATGTTCAGCATAAAGACTATTTTTACATGCCATGCGCAATAGTGAAAGAGATTGTTTCTAAAAAAAGCCCCCTAAAAAGGAGGCTTAATTATTTATACTATTTACGGTTCTGGCTAGGGCGACGTGCTTTATCACGTGCACGATTACGAGGTTTTCCTGAGCGTTTTGACTTACGACGAGGAGCATCATTGTCACTAGAAGAAACATTATTATTAACAAGGCTTAACTCTAATTGTTTATTTACCACCCAAACCTTACGCAATTGTTGGAATAAATCTTTTGGCATACCTTCAGGCAAATCAACGGTACTATAATCATCTTGAAGGCTGATTCGGCCAATATCTTTGCTATCAATCCCTGCTTCATTAGCGATTGCACCAACGATATTTTTAACTTCAACACCGTGAGATCTACCTACTTCAACGCGGTAAGTTTGCATACCATTTTCGCTGCGATGGGGCGTTTGATTTCCACGACGTGGAGAAGAAGGGCGTTCACCTCTGTTCGGACGTTCACCACGATCAGAGCGATCTCGACGACTGCCACGTTCACGTTCTTTGCCTCTATTGTCCCCCCGTTCTGCACGGGGTGGACGAATATGAACGACAGGTTTTAGTGGACGGCTTTTCTGTACTAAGTAGGTTAATGCTGCAGCTACTTCTAGCGGATCGGCATCATGTGATTCTTGATAATTACTAATTACTTCTTGAAAGAAGCTTAAATCTTGAGATTCGATAGTTTGGCTTAATTGCTCAGTAAACTGCATAACACGACGATCAGCTATATCTTCAGTACTTGGCAATTGCATTTTGGCAATGGTTTGTCGTGTTGCTTTTTCAATGGCAAATAACATGCGTTTTTCACGCGGTTGCACAAATAAAATTGCCTCACCTTTACGGCCAGCACGACCTGTGCGGCCAATACGATGCACATAAGACTCCGTATCGTAAGGAATATCGTAGTTAATAACATGGCTGATACGTTCAATATCTAAACCACGAGCAGCAACATCGGTCGCAATTAGAATATCTAATTGTCCTTTTTTTGTTCTTGCAATGGCTTTTTCACGTGCTGCTTGATTCATATCACCATTTATTGCTGAACTTGAATAACCACGTGCTTCAAGTTTTTCAGCCAATTCAGTGGTCGCATTCTTAGTACGAACAAAGATAATCATGGCATCAAATTCTTCAACTTCAAGAATGCGGGTTAACGCTTCTAACTTGTGCATTCCTGTCACTTGCCAGTAGCGTTGGTTAATGGTTTCCATTGTTGATGTTTTCGATTTGATTCGAATTTCAACTGGATCTTTCAAATAACGGGTAGCGACACGGTGTATTGGCCCAGGCATGGTAGCCGAGAACAAAGCTACCTGACGTGAATTAGGTGTTTCTTTTAAAATAGTTTCAACATCATCAATAAAACCCATACGTAACATTTCATCGGCTTCATCTAAAACTAATGATTTTAAATCACCGAGTTTAAGGGTGCGGCGACGAATATGATCTAAAATTCGACCGGGCGTACCGACAATAACTTGTGGATTACGTTGTAATTGACGTAATTGAATGCCAACACTTTGACCACCATAGATAGGTAATACATGTAGGCCTTTCATATATTTTGCATAACTTTGAATAGCTTCAGCTACCTGAATAGCCAATTCACGAGTAGGAGCTAACACTAACATTTGAGGTGTTTTTGATTTTACATCAATGCGGCTTAATAGAGGTAAAGAGAAGGCGGCGGTTTTACCTGTGCCTGTTTGTGCTTGTCCTAGCAGATCACGACCTTCAAGAAGAGGCGCAATACTTTGTGCTTGAATAGGAGAGGGTGTTTCGTAACCCGCTTGATTTACGGCTTTAAGAACAGGTTCTGATAAACCTAGATCTGAAAATAAAACCACGGGAGTTTGTTCTGAGTCTGACATGAATGCGCCTGTGAAAGTCAGTTTTAAGTCTAAAACTGAGGGTGTGCGGAAGAGGAATTACAACTTCGGAAAATTAATCGACACATTATACGCGATATTTGTAATAAAATATAGTTAAATCATACTGTTAAAATAGGTCTATAATTGATTAAAATTATGCTAATAAAATCCTAAAAAGGAGTAACAAATGGAACACACTTATAAACATATTGAATTAACAGGTAGCTCAACTGAAAGCTCAGATCAAGCGATTCAAAACGCCATTGCTAAAGCGGCAACATCAGTTAAACATATGCATTGGTTTAATGTGGTTGATACGCGTGGTTATATTGAAGAAGGTGGCGTTAAATATTGGCAGGTGACGATTAAAGTTGGTTTCAGAATAGAGGATTAGTTACAACACCCTTTTCAATAAAGGGTGTTTTCAGCTATTTTGAATTAAGCGGTTCTTGCGAATTTATGCACCCATACCTTATGGCTTTCATTCCACTTCATACCTTCGTGCATTCTTAGGATAAGTGCTTTATAGGCTTCCATGCTTGGGTAGCCTTCGGCTCGAGCATCGTCATCAGTCATATCGCCCAAGGTTTTTTGCTCTAAAGAAGTAACAGTGAATTCTACACCTTTAAGCTCAAATGTTTCACCTGGGTAGGCATAAATCCCATCACGGCGTTGCTCTGTTTTTTGACCTGCTAGCGTAGCTTCCACTAATTTAGGATGTGTAACCAAACGATCTATCTCACAGCTTTTTTCTGGATAGCTAGTTTCTGACATATTATTTTACTCCTTGGCTAGCCAGGTATTCTTCATAAGTACCTGCAAAATCAATAATGCCATCAGCTGTCATGTCGAAAATACGTGTTGCCAGCGATGATACAAACTCACGATCATGACTGACAAAGAATAGCGTACCTTCATAGCGGTTTAATGCCATATTTAGGGATTCAATTGATTCCATATCCATATGGTTAGTTGGTTCATCCATGACTAAAATATTAGGTTTTTGCAGTAATAATTTACCAAACATCATGCGACCTTTTTCACCACCGGATAAAACGCTGGCTTTTTTGTCAATTGAGTTTCCAGAGAATAGTAAACGTCCTAGTGTACCTCGAATGACCTGCTCATCATCATCTGGCTTGCCCCATTGCTGCATCCATTCAAATAGATCGAGATCATTTTCAAAGAAGTTTTCATGATCTTGTGCATAATAACCAATATTGGCATTTTCGGACCATTTAATGGTACCAGATTGTGGGTGTAATTCATTCACCAATGTTTTAACTAAAGTTGATTTACCGATTCCATTAGGGCCTATAATAGCTATGCGTTCCCCCACTTCTGCCATAAACTTAAAGTCTTTAAATAATAATTCCTCGCCTTTGTAACCTTGACTTATGCTTTTTACTTCAATCGCATTACGAAATAATTTCTTATCTTGTTCAAAGTTAATATAAGGATTAACACGGCTTGAAGGTTTAATATCATCAAGCTCAATTTTATCGATTTGTTTGGCGCGAGAAGTGGCTTGTTTCGCTTTAGATGCATTGGCAGAAAAGCGACGAACAAAATCTTGAAGCTCTTTTATTTGTGCTGTTTTCTTGGCGTTATCAGAGAGTTGGCGTGCACGTGCTTGTGTTGATGCCAACATATATTCATCGTAATTACCGGGATAAATTCGCAGTTCACCAAAATCCATATCAGCCATATGGGTACATACGCTGTTTAAAAAATGGCGATCATGCGAGATAATAATCATAGTACCGTTACGTTGATTGATAATATCTTCCAACCAACGAATAGTGTTAATGTCCAAATGGTTAGTTGGCTCATCAAGTAAGAAAATATCAGGTTCAGCAAATAATACTTGGGCAAGCAAAATACGCAGTTTCCAACCCGGAGCAATCTCGCTCATTGGGCCATAGTGTTGCTCAGTAGGAATGCCTACACCTAATAGTAATTCGCCCGCACGGGATTCGGCCGTGTAGCCGTCCATCTCAGCATATTCACCTTCAAGATGTGCGACTTTGATGCCATCCTCTTCAGACATTTCTGGCAAATTATAAATGCGATCACGCTCATGATGCACTTCCCACAATTTAGCATCGCCCATAATAACAACATCAATAACACGTTGATCTTCATAAGCGAATTGGTCTTGTTTTAACACCGCAAAGCTTTCATTTACATCAAGACTAACATTGCCTGATGTAGGTGTTAAATCACCAGAAAGGATCTTCATAAAGGTTGACTTACCACAGCCATTCGCGCCGATTAAGCCGTAGCGATTGCCGCCGCCAAATTTAACTGAGACATTTTCAAAGAGTGGCTTAGCGCCAAATTGCATAGTGATATTTGCAGTAGTAAGCAAGATCGTATTCCTGAAGTATTAAGGTTGAGACAACTCACCATTATACCTGCGATATTAGAATTTGCATATTTTCTATTAGACTTAAGAACATGAATACACTTATTTTTGATGAGACAGATAAGTGTTTTTCTTAGGGCAGGTTATTATTCCTTTATCCGTCAAAAATGGGCTAGGAAAGGATATGGGGTTCCCTTTGGAATCAGAAGATTTTACATCAAAATGAAGGTGAGGCCCATCGGAAAATCCTGTGTTACCTGAGTAACCGAGGAGCTGCCCTTTAGTAACGAACTGGCCCAAAGTTACAGCAACACCATTCATTTTAAGGTGATTATAGAGACCTAATGTGCCATCCGAATGTTCAATCGATACATAATTTGCATCGTCCATATAAGATCTTGAATTACCACCTATTGAGGAATCATTTTTAGTATCAATAACTATTCCTTCTCTAGCAGCATGTATTGGTGTATTTATAGGCATGACAAAATCAATTGCATATTGAGACTCGCCAAAATGACTAAAGGTGCCATTGCATGATTGTGCGACCTTGAATTTATCTTGCTTGTCATAAGGTAAGTCATACACATAATCAGTATCATGGACAGCAGTATAATCACCTTTTGCCCAATCATAATGGTAGTTATAGTTCCAAGCTTTCTGTCCATGTTCTAGAGATAAAAGAAATTGCTTTTCTTTGCCTTTTAAAACAAATATTTTTGGTAGCGTTGTGGATGCACGCATTCCCGTTGATTTCACATCAATATTTATAGATACTTTATGTTCCTTTTTATTTATCGCATAGAATAAAATTTGCTGACCCTTTGATTGTGTTTCTATACAAACAACATCTTTTGAACATTGAACTTTTGCACATAATTGAGTGAAGGGTAACAGTAATAAAAGAGAGGAGATTAATATAGGTTTCATGATAAGGGTAGGTTCCGTTAGTTTTGAGAGGTTTGTGATAGTTTATCGATAAGCTCTATTTTCGACTTACGAGTGAGTTTCTTAATAGCGGCTTCACGCTTCGATGCACTACTGCGATTTGGGTGTGTTTCTTGGAATACTATTTGTTTAGCGGGGCTTGAATGAAAAAACTTTGCGCCACCTTTCTTTGATTGGTGCTCAGCGAAGCGTCTTTCTAGATCTGTGCTTATACCTGTATAGAGATTACCATTTTCTGCTTCAACAATATAAACAAACCAATCAGATCTCATTAGAGATTGTTACCGATCATTGTAACGAGTTCAGAGATTAGCGCTCTTTGCTGGCTAACCGAGTGTTTGAATCCATCAGAAGTTAATTCACGTTTAAAATGAAAAGAATGCTCTTTTTCATTAAGCCAATAACTACCGATGAGGATAACAGTTGAATCATCAGTGGCCGAAAAATGGCTGATTTCTATTTGTAGTTGATAGTCACTATTTTGTGCATTAGGTGTCGTGTTTAAACGCAATTGGTAGGGTGAAATGTATTTAAAATCGTGGACTAAAATGCGTTTAATACTCAGCGATAAAGGTTCAGCCCATACGTGTTGGCTTGCAAAAATGACAGTTTGGTTATGTTGCAATAGTGGCAGACGAGTATTCTCTAAATAGTGTGCAAGATGTAATTTATTAAGCGTTATTGTTTTACCATTCTTTTTTACTGGGCTAGCATTGAAATCTGCTGTGCTAGCATCTAATAAATAATAATTAATATGAGTGGTGGGTGTTGAGCTACAAGCTGATAGTAAGCTTATTAACAATATAAACATGATACGCATATTTTATTTCCTTGCTTTAGGCTGAATATTCGGCGCTTGTTCGCCCGAGAAAATAAGGCTGTTAGGCTTTCTATTGAGTTCTAATATCAGCGGCTGAATTTCTCGTACAAGACTATTGAAACTTTTTAATGTTTGGCTGAGTATTTCAGAGTTTTCTGAGCCGCCAGAGTAATTGTCAGCCAAGGCCTTAATGCTTGCCATTAATTCATTTAGATTGTTAAGTGAGTTTTGTATTTTTGTATCACTTTCTGAACCAGAAGAATAAGTGTTTGCAAAGTTAGCTGTAGATTCAAGCATGGTATTGATATTGTTTATTAGTTGCTGTTTATTTGCATCAGATAATAAGGTCTCTAAGTTACGACTTACCTTATTTAAGCTTTGCGCCGTTTCGTTAAAGGAATGAATCATTGCTGTAGCATTGGTCGTAAGATCTTCTAAAGGTAGTTTATTTAGCTTATCAAGTAACTGGCTTGTGCTTTGTGTGAGTAGGCTAAAGTCATCTAATACACTTGGAATAACGAGATAGCTATCAAAATAGTGTGTTTCAACTGCCGGCTCGTCAGGATAATATTGTAAATTGACAAACAGTTGTCCCGTCAGCAAATTACTCGATTGTAATTTTGCACGTAGCCCTTGTTTTATCCAAGTATTCTGTTTAGAAACGATTTCATTAACCGCCTCTTGCGTATCTTCTAGCCCTAATTTTCCTGCTTTTATAGAGATCAGCACTGGGATTTTATATTCTTGATCAAATAAGGTGCGCTTGCCATCTGGCTGATAGTCAATAGCCAATACTTCACCTATATTAATGCCACGATATTCAACAGGTGCACCAATATTTAAACCACGTACTGTATCTGAAACTAAAATAACATATTTTATGGAATGGTCATAAATTGGTGCAATAGCTGAATCGTGGTCAGGGAATATTTCAAAATAAGCGCGACTGTCGATGGGGCTTGCGGCTAAACCTTCAAGCTCATCAAAGGTGATGCTATTGCTTAATAACGATTGTAGGCTACTAGTTTGAACATCAATGCCTTTTGCTGATAAATTAACATTTAATCCGCTTATATTCCAAAAGCGTGTGTTTTGGGTAATAAGCCGATGGTAAGGCGCTTTGATAAAGACATTGTAATACACTTTTTTTTCATAAATATTAAAATAAACATCTTCAAATTGACCAACAGATAGCCCTTTATATCGAACTGTATCACCAATTGAATAGGCTGTTTGGTCGCGGCTACTTAGCGTAATATGCAAGCCAGGTGTGCCAGCCGGAGTAATGGGTGGGCCTGTTAAGGCAGTAAAGTTATAGGATGCTGCTTCACTGTCACCTGGGGCAAGCTCGATATAAATACCCGACAGAATAGTGCCGAGGCCAGAAATACCTTCATGACTAATACGAGGTGAAACCACCCATATTTGAGTATTTTCGGTGAGAAGATAGGCCGCATCTTTATTAATTTCAGCGGTGACCACCACGCCATCAAACCCTTGTTTTAATGCAATATTTCGTACAACGCCAATATCGACATTTCGAGTTTTAATCTTTGTTTTATTCACTTCTAATCCTTCAGCAGAGACCATATTAATGGTAATGGTGACGCCTTGGCTTTGCCATTGATGATAGACCATCCATAAGCCAATACAAAGTGCGATAAAGGGAATTAGCCAAATTGCAGAAATCGCTTTGCCTTTGCGAATTTCAGCTTTCTGCGGCGAGTTAGGGTGCGCTATTGCCATTATTTAGCCTGTTATTTATTTGGTTTTTATCAGGGTGCCATATTAAATGAGAATCAAAGCTCATTGCTGCCAGCATGGTTATTATAACCACAGCAGAAAATGCAAAGGCAGCGGGACCAGGATAAACGCTCATAGTGTTACCTAATTGGATCAAACTGACAAGAATAGTCACCACAAATACATCGATCATTGACCAACGACCAAGAAATTCAGCAATGCGATAAAGGCTTATACGCTGTTTGTGATGAGCGGTACTTTTGGTTTGAACAGAATAATTTAGCCATGCTAATGCAATTATTTTAGCGATGGGAATAACGATGCTGGCGATAAATATAACAATAGCAACAGGATAAGAGCCATGCTGCCAGAGTAGCTCAACGCCACCTAAAATGGTATTAGGCTGATCGCGACCCAAAAACCGCGTTGTCATAATAGGTAAAATATTTGCGGGAATATAAAGAATAATTGCGGTAATAAGCAAGGCCCAAACATATTGTTTACTATAGAGTTTTTTAAGGAAGGCATGGTGTGGCGTGATATGCAATATTTTATGTAATTGAAGTTTATCTAAACGCGCGATAGTGGCCACGATGAAAATAGAAAAAAGAATAAACATATAAAATGATAAGCCGAGAGAAACATCAGCAAGCGAGGTGATTTTAACTAAGCTCACCAATGTGCCAATTAAAAAGATTTCGGCCATATTCCATGGCAACAAAGTAAAAATTAAACGAAGAATTTCAGCTGAAAAAGGCGGAGGCGGCCGCGCTAATCGAATAGGCATAAGCAGATAAATTAAACCGCATAATATGACAAATGGAATAATAAAAATGGCAATTATTTCCAGCGAAGCCAATACAATATAATCATAATGAATGAGCGAAGTTAAGCTGTGGATAATATCTATTTGTTGATATTGATCTTTGACACTAAAAGATAAAAATGGAAAAGGGAGCGTTGCCAATAAAAACAATAGTGCAGTGAATGCATAGGCAAGAATATAATCAACCGTAGAACGATGAAAACTAGTAATTTCTAAACCACAGCGGGGGCAATGAGCTTCTTGTTTGTGTAGTAATTTGGGAATTTGAAGGGGCAGCGAACAATCATGGCACTCAATGACTTGGTCGCCCTGTTCATCTACTTGTTTAGCGAAGCTAATCACTTATCGGCATTAAAATCTAAAGCAACGGAATTGATACAATAACGTAAATTTGAAGGTGCAGGACCGTCATCAAATACATGGCCAAGATGGGCATCACAATTTTGGCAACGTACTTCTGTACGACTCATGCCGTGACTAAAATCAGTGTGTTGTGAAATTGCTCCCGACTCAATTTGTGATGAAAAACTAGGCCAGCCACATTCTGAATGGAATTTATCATGCGATGAAAATAATGGCTGCTTACAACAAATACAATGATATTGACCAATCTCTCCGTGTAAATAATAGCTGCCCGAAAATGGCGCTTCAGTACCAGCCTCACGCGTCACACGATATTGCTCATCACTAAGTTGTTGTTGCCACTGCGAATTTGTTTTTTTTAGTTTATCCGTCATTTATCTTCCTAGCCAATATATTGGTCTACGCCGGTAATGAGCTACGGCTAATATTTGTACAGAACCTGATATTTCCCGATATAAAATAGTAAATGGAAATTGGTTCATTGTTTTGCGTCGAATATCAGGTTTTTTCTCTATCGGATATCGTTGCGGTGACTGGCAAATATCAAGCATTAAATTTTCAAATCTTGCTAAATAGCTAGCGCCTAACCCTGCTTGTTGAGACTCATAATAAGCAACTGTTTCAAGATGTTCAGCCTCAGCTGCAGGATGAAAACTATAGTTCATCTAAGTAATGCTTGCGCTTTTACTCTTACTATTTCAGCAGAAATAGGCTGCACTGCACCACTATCAATATCTTTTGCCCTATTTACAGCTTCATTTAACCAAACTGCAGACAGCTCATCTTCGGATGGCGAATCGAGGCTAAGAAGTAGTTTTTGTGCTAACTCTGCACGCTCTTTCCCTGATAAATGAAGAGCTTCATCTTCAATATGTTGTAGATTCATATTTAAATATATCCTAAATAGACACCCTTTAAAATATCATAGCAGAAGTTGATGGTAAACTTGTTAGAAAGTTTTAAGGAGATATTTATGGTCTTAGAAAATGCACCCAGTTGGCAGCCAGCATTAAGTGCTGAGTTTGAATTGCCTTATATGCAGAGTCTCAAACAGTTTTTACGTGCAGAGAAAGATGTTCACAAAGTGATTTATCCGCACTCATCAAATTGGTTTCATGCACTAGAAACCACGCCACTAGATGAAGTGAAAGTCGTTATTCTAGGACAAGATCCCTATCATCAACCCAATCAAGCACATGGTTTATGTTTTTCGGTGTTACCGGGGGTAAAAACACCGCCATCCTTAGTCAATATTTATAAAGAACTACAATCCGACCTTAAAATTGAACCGGTTAATCATGGTTATTTAGAAAGTTGGGCACAACAGGGAGTGTTATTACTCAATGCCGTATTAACAGTAGAAGATTCAAATGCCAATGCCCATCAAGGCAAAGGCTGGGAGCAGTTTACCGACAAAATAATCGCAACAGTAAATGAGCGCTGTGAACATGTGGTATTTATGTTGTGGGGCAGTTATGCCCAAAAGAAAGGAGCAATGATCGATAGCGCACGCCATTGTGTATTAAAAGCGCCTCATCCATCACCTTTATCAGCCTACCGTGGTTTTTTAGGTTGTCAGCATTTTAGCCAAGCAAATAGTTACCTGAAACAATATGGTAGGGGAGTTATTGATTGGCAACTGCCAACGAGCGTGTGATATAGTT